>LBQC01000005.1 GCA_000990565.1 Candidatus Roizmanbacteria bacterium GW2011_GWA2_35_19
CACCAAATGAAGCAATGGAGCAGGAATCAAACCGTTACAAATTTAGAAAATTTAAATCTTCAAAAGAAGCAAGTGTTGCACTTCAACTTAGAATGTAGGGTAGATTTTTTGTAAATAGGGCATTATCCTATAATGTTATGTATTTAGAGAAAAATCTGCTATAATTCCAACCTATGGCAGAAAAAGCTACTTGCGACTTCAGATTGACCGACGCATTACAACGGAAAGAAAAATGGTTCTCCATTGGTTCTGTAATTCATTTTTTACTCTGGAGAAGCGATAAGCAAGCGAGAGAAAAAGGACTAATAAATGGACAAATTTGTATGGTAAGGACATTACATAATGGAGGAATGCCGACAGTATGTAATAGATTAACCGACTCAACCTCGACTTGTCCGACTGCTCAAGAAGCAATAAAAGAAGTAAATGCTGAATTCCCGCAGATTTAACGCAGATTCACCGCAAGAAATCATTTCTTTGCGAATTTTTGAGATTCAATAAGGATCGTCTCTATAAATATTGTGGTTGGGACAGCAAGAAGTACTCCCATCACTCCGGCCAATTTACCACCGACCACCATGACAATAAGGGTAGTAATAGGATGAAGACCGGTCGCTTTCCTCATGATAATTGGAACAAATAAATTATTCTCAAGTTGTTGAACAACTAAGTAAACAAGGACATTTTTTAAGGCTAATAGTGGGGAGACGGAAAGACCTATTAATATCGCCGGGATTGATGAGGTGATTGGACCCAAAGTCGGTATTACCTCAAGTAAGCCAGCAAGGACGGCAAGCGCAAGAGTATATTTCATTCCGATGAAGCTAAGGCCGATATATGTAAATGTACCAACTACAAGCATTAATATTATTTCCCCCCAGAACCATGAGCTCATCCTTGTTTGCGCCCTTTCTGAGATGATTTCTAATCTTTTTATTTCTAATTCATCAAAAAAGTTTCCGAGCATTTTCTCAACTAGTCTCTTTTCCAATAGAAAATAAAACCCAAAGAATAGAGTAGAGGTAACAAAGATGACATTAGAAAATATTGCTTTAACGAAATTTATAGTCTGATTTGCTAACCCCGGTAGGTTATTAGTCAGAAAATCAAAATTGATTAAATTTGCATAATCTGGGAACGTGCTCTTAATAATGGTTGGTAGACTTTTAGACAAAAAAATTATTTCAGTTACAAGTGGGGGGATTATCAATGAAAAGACATTAAAAATTACAAAAACAAATAAAGTGTAAATGACAAAGGCAGCTATCGAGCGGGGAATCCTTTTATTCTCTAAAAAATTTACAGCCGGCCGTAGACTCCCCGAAATAATAAAGGCGATAAAAAGTGAAAAGACTAATTCCCTAATTTGCCATAACAATCCCAAAGCAAGGAGAAAAAAAATCGTAAATATAATTGTTTTTGAAGACACTTCAATCTTATGAGTGTTCATGATGATAATTATATCATGATTACCCTTTAGCAAGGGCTAAGACAAAAACCTTACTTGTTCCATTTCTTTTTAAAACCCGGGTGGCTTCGCTGACCGTTGAGCCGGTGGTTACAACGTCATCAACAAGTAAGATTTTTTTGTTTTTTACATCGGCGTTAGGCCTCAAAGTAAATATCCCCCTAACATTCCTATATCTCATGAGCTTTGACCCAAGCTGTGCTTGAGGATACTTATCTTTTACCCTTATTAAAAAATCACCGGTTTCAAGCCCTAAAAACTTATTTAAAAACTTTGCAATTAGAATTGACTGGTTAAAACCTCTTTCCGTCATCCTTGCTTTAGTTAATGGTATCGGCTCAATAATATAGTCCTTCGCGATTGTTTTTAGCTTCATAATCTTTTCTAAAGAATCTCGTTTTATACCGCGAATAAAGTCGCTCCAAATTTCGGTCGCCAATCGATATTTAATATTTTTAATAATCTTTTTTAAAAAACCATTGTAATAATAGATTCCCGTCAATCCATCTATGTTCAATTTTTTTAGGCATCCTGGGTGAGTTAGGCCTAGAGGACTGGATTTTTTACAGTAATAACATCGCTCTCGATTATATGGTTTTAGTTTTTGATAACATTTCGGGCAGATATATGTGCCTAGATAGCCACAACCAAGGCAAAATTTTGGAAACAGGAGGTCTTTAAGAAACATAATATAGATACATTATAAACCTAATACTTTGTTCACAAATATCAAAGTATTTATACTTTGAAAAAAACTGCAAAAAAATCTGAGGCTAAATTTTTGTTTGATATAGTTTGAATACATTTTGACCTCTTGCAAACCTACAGGCAGTGTTATAAATTTTTAAAGCACACTAGGGAAGAAATATTAAATAACAAATATTAAATATCAAAAATAATGTTTTGTATATTTTGCAAGAATCAAGACACAGAGGTAATAGAAACTAGGATATCTGATGATGGGGCAACGGTTAGACGTCGAAGGGTTTGCTTAAAATGCGAAAAAAGATTCACAACTTATGAAAGAGTAGAAGAGTTACCAATATTAGTTATAAAACGGGACGGCAGAAGGGAAAGATTTGATCGAGACAAATTAAGAAGAGGATTAGTGATACCCTGCGAAAAAACGACAATTTCGTCCGATCAAGTTGAAGGTGTAATTAATGAAGTTGAGCAGGATTTAAAACAAAGAGAGACAACCGAGATTGAAAGTAAGGAAATCGGAAATTTAGTAGCAAAAAAATTAAAAAAATTAGATAAAATAGCCTACATCCGATTTGCCAGTGTTTTTCGAAGGTTTGTAGATTTAGAAGATTTTGAAAAAGAATTGAAAAAATTAAGTTAAATAGTTACTATACATAACACAATATGAAGCTTTTAGGAATTTCAGAAAAAGTATTTATCGACAGATACTCTTTAAAAGATAAGGCAGGTAATTCGATGGAGAAAAAACCGGAAGAAATGTGGAGAAGAATAGCGAATGCAGTTGCTCAAGTAGAAAGAAAATATAAAAAATCCTCCTCCGCTAAAGCTTCGGCGGACAAGTGGGAAAAAGAATTTTATTCTTCACTTAAAGATTTCAAGTATGTCCCAGGCGGGAGGATACTCGCCGGAGCCGGGACTGGATTTAATGTCTCATTTTACAATTGTTTTGTAATCCCGTCGCCCCCTGATTCTCGAGATGGAATTATTGAGACATTGAAACAAATGGTTGAAATTATGGCTCGCGGTGGAGGCGTCGGTATAAATCTTTCGTCTCTTCGACCTCGTGGAGCCCGGGTTAAAAAAGTCAATGGGTTTTCATCAGGCCCGATTAACTGGGCCGAGCTTTTTTCAGTTGCTACCAAAGACATAATTCAACAAGGAGGGACGAGACGCGGAGCCCTGATGCTTATGCTCTGGGATTGGCATCCTGATATTGAAGAGTTTATTACAGTTAAGCAAGACTTAACAAGAATAAATGGTGCTAATTTATCAATCTGTGTTTCTGATTCCTTCATGGATGCAGTTGCCAAAGATGCCGACTGGCCATTATGTTTTCCTGATATAAAAGATCCTGAGTATGATACTAAATGGACGGGAGACCTTGAGGTTTGGAAAAAGCTGGGGAAAAAAGTGATAGTTCATAAAATTGTTAAAGCTAGAAAAATTTGGGATTTGGTCGCTGAGGCCGCTTGGAAATCGGCTGAACCTGGGGTAGTTTTTATGGAAAGATATAACAAGCTATATAATAATTACTATTGGAATAGAATTATTTGTGTTAATCCATGTGGAGAAGAAGGATTGCCACCATGGGGGGTCTGTAATCTTGGGTCGATTAATCTATCAGCTTTAGTAAAGGGTGATAATGTTGATAAAAAAGGAACCTTTGATTTTACTATCTTAAAAAAGTTGGTAAAAACCGCCGTCCGCTTTCAGGATAATATTGTAGATATGGATCCTTACGTTTTTCCAGGGATAAAGAAAACACAACTTGAAGGCGAAAGACGAATTGGTCTTGGAACAATGGGGTTAGGGGATGCATTAATCAAGCTTCACCTTCGATATGGGTCGCCAGAGTCACTTCAATTTATTGATAAGGTATATAAAATAATCCGTGACGAAGCTTACCGCGCCTCGTCAGAAAACGCAAAAGAAAAAGGGAGTTTCGGAAAGTTTGATAAAAAATTATTTCTTGAGGGTCTTTTTGTTAGGGAGATTACAGAGGATGTGAAAAAATCAATCAAAAAGAATGGGATTAGAAACTCGCTTTTATTAATGCAAGCCCCAACCGGATCAACTTCTCTCATGGCGAATACAACGTCAGGGATTGAACCCGTTTTTGAATATGAGTTTACAAGAAGAGATCGATTGGGGACTCACATAATCCGCCATCATCTTTATGAGCAATGGTATAAAAAACATGAAAAAGAAATTAAAGAAGGCAAAGTGGTGAGGCCGGACTGGTTTGTATCGGCAAATGATTTAACTCCAGAAGACCATGTTAGAGTCCAGGCCGCTATCCAAAAATATGTCGATGCATCAATATCAAAGACAGTCAATGCGCCAAGGACTCACACCGTTGAAGACGTCAAAAGACTCTATACTTTAGCTTACAAACTTGGATGCAAAGGAATTGCATATATGAGAGAAGGATCCAGGCCCGGAGTTCTTGAGAGAGAAACAAAAAAAGAGGAAGAAGTCAAACAAAAATTACCCGCCTATACCATTAAACCAAGACCAATGGTTGTAAGAGGAGCGACTTACAGAATGCACACGCCAGTCGGGATTGCCTTTATCACAATCAACACCAATGGTGGCAATCCGCCAGAGCCGCTTGAGGTATTTATCAATGTTGGTAAGGCGGGATCGGATGTCTATGCGATGGCGGAAGGCCTAGGGCGGATGATTTCAGTAGCCCTGCGCTTTTCATCCCATCTATCAGTAGTTGAGCGAATCCAGGAGATTATTACTCAACTTCAGGGAATTGGAGGGGCTCGAAGTTCTGGATTTGGGAAGGATAGGATTAGAAGCCTGCCTGATGCAGTTGCTAAAGTACTCTCAATTCATTATGGGTTTAATGGTGAGTCAAAGCATGAAAACGGGGTTGCTGAAATAAAGAAAGAAGAACCAAAACTAGTTATTACAACAACACAACCTACTCTGGCCGCCGCCTCTGTCTCCAAACAAGTAAATTTTGACATCTGCCCTACATGTGGTGAAGCGACCTTTGTCCATGAAGAAGGTTGTAAAAAATGCTATGGATGTGGATACTCGGAGTGCTAAAACAGAAGGTAGAGAATAGGAATAGATGCGAGTTAAGAAGTTTGAATAAGGACGATAGATAAACCTTTCCTCTTATTTCTATTTTCCCAACTCGTTTCTAAACCCAATTTCCATTTTCTAACTTTTAAATATGCCAATATACACACGTACAGGTGACAAAGGGGAGACTTCGTTATATGGTGGAAAGAGAATTTCAAAAGCCGATTGTCAGGTTGAAACTTACGGATCGATAGACGAATTAACAAGTTTTATTGGATTGCTGGTAAGCAAAGTAAAGAAAAGTAATGATAAAGAATTATTAATAAATATACAAAAAGATCTTTATCAGATTATGTCATTTTTGTCTGGAGCAAAAATAGATTTATCGGTCCTTCCAACAAAAGTTATTAATTTTGAAAAACAAATTGATTCAGTTGAAAAAAAACTACCAAAGTTAAATAAATTTATACTACCTGGGGGGAATGAAATATCATCTCTATTTCATGTAGTTAGAGTGCTTTGCCGGAAAGCAGAAAGAAGAAATATTGATTTTTTCAATCAACCCTTCGACTTCGCTCAGGACAAGTCAACAATTAACAATCAACAATTAACAATTATTAAATATTTAAATCGACTTTCCGACCTTTTTTTTACGCTGGCCCGAAAGTATGGACAAAGACAGGAAGTTGTTTTATAATCTCAGTTGCCTATGAAAAAACAAAACATTTTTTTGATTATTTTAGTAATTTTAATTTTCTTGACAGGTTATTTTTACAAAACAAAACTTCAACCAAATAAAAACATATCTATTAAGCAAAATGTAGTTCTTCTTAAAGTTGGCGATGAAAAAAACTTCACAACTTATAAAACAATTGAAAAGAAATCGGCCTTAGATTTGCTGAAAGAAAAAAACAAAGTAACTACTAAAGGAGAAGGAGTAAACGCCTACGTGATTTCAATTAATGGGATTGAGGCAAAGACGGAAAATAAAGAATTTTGGTCATTTTACGTAAACGGAAAAATGGCTGAAGTTGGTGCCGGAAGCTATATTATTAGAGAAGGAGATAAGATCGAATGGAAGATAGAAAAGTATTAATTAAATCCAAATGACAAAATCCAAAACCCAAAAATTTATTTCGTATTTTGCAATGATTTTGTTGGCTGTTTTTGCAAGGCTGATACCACACTCCCCAAATTTTACCCCTATCGGAGGACTCGCTATCTTCTCTGGATTACAATTTAAAAGTAAGCTTTCCGTCTTAATACCCTTATTAGCAATGGTCATTTCAGATATGTTTTTAGGAATCCATAAAACAATCCCATACGTATATATAAGTTTTATAATTATTTTTTTTCTTGGAAGATCAATAAAAAATGAAATTACTTTTAAAAAAATAGTTATCATTAGTTTAGTGTCATCAATTTTATTTTTTTTAATTACCAATTTAGGCGTCTTCATAACCGGATCAATGTATCAAAAATCATTTTCTGGTCTTATTCAATGTTATTTCATGGGAATTCCATTTTTTCGAAATACGGCGATTAGTGATATTTTTTATAGCTTAACTTTTTTTTATGGATATAAATATCTTCCGCTCATAATTCCAAAAAAATTATTCAGGTCCAAGCTTTAAACACCCAGGTATAATGAAATTATGGCCCAAAAAAATTTTACTTCAGTAGATGAATTGGTCAAGAAAAAAAATGAATCAATTAGCTTGCCAAAAGAGGCAGAGCCAATATCTTCTGAAAAATTTAATATTCAGGAAGCGGTTGAGCATGAGCCGGAACAAGAAGTAGAAAAATTCGTAAGCCCAAGAAGCGAGTCAATAGAATTGCCTCCAGACTTAAAAAGATTAGGCTTGCAACAGGCGACCACGACAAAATTCCCAACATTTAAAAATATAAAGCTTCCAATAAGCGATGAAAAAGTTATGGTTGGACTACACGCGCCGATTAATACTTCAATTAGGTGGTTAGCGACTTTTGCTATATATTTATTAGCTCGGGCTCATCTTGGGTTGAAAATAATTCACGGGAAAGTAGTGAGAGTCTTTAAAAGTTAGGATGCAACTTTTTTTATTTCAGCTAGAAAGCCTTCTTTTCCCATCGCCCCGACAAATTGATTGGCAGGTGCTCCATCTTTAAAAATTACAAAAGTTGGGATAGAAAAAACTGAGTACTCTTGAGATAAATCCGGGTTTACATCAACATCAACCTTCACAAACTTAACATCCTTTAATTCATCAGACAGTTGATCAATAATTGGTCCGGTCATTTTACAGGGCCCGCACCAGTGAGCAAAGAAATCAACCATCACTGTCCCCTTATAATCCAAAACTTCAGATTTAAAATTATTTTTATCTCCATCAATGACTGCCATATATTTTTTAAATTATTAATGCAGGCTAAATAATAGAGAAAAACTTTGCTTCAGTCAAGCGGATTAATAAATATTTTATTTAGGTTACTACAACAATT
This sequence comes from Candidatus Roizmanbacteria bacterium GW2011_GWA2_35_19, assembly GCA_000990565.1. Lineage (GTDB taxonomy): Bacteria > Patescibacteriota > Microgenomatia > UBA1406 > GWC2-37-13 > GWC2-37-13. The sequence continues at coordinate 7,694 of LBQC01000005.1, forward strand.
AAATAATATCACTTGTAGCATATAGTCCATAGACAAACTCAAAAAAACCTGCTAAATCTTAAACAGTTAAATATTAAACTATGCTAGCAAAGGTAATATCGGGGACGACGCTTGGGCTTGATGGATTATTAGTCGAAGTTGAGGTTGATGTCGCCACAAAAGGGTTCCCTAAGTTTAATATCGTCGGGCTTCCGTCAAAATCAGTCGATGAATCAAAAGAAAGGGTAAGGGCGGCAATAGTTAACGCCGGCTATGAAATGCCAGATACTAGAATTACTGTTAATCTGGCGCCGGCAGATTTACCTAAGGAGGGCGCAGGTTTTGATCTACCGATTGCTATTGGGATTCTAGCTGCCGCCGGGATGATAAAAAAAGAAAGCCTAGAAGATAGTATTTTTTTAGGTGAACTTTCTTTACAAGGTGGACTAAGGAAGGTGCCAGGAATAATTTCAATTACAATTGAAGCGGAAAAGAAAAAGATTGAAAAAATTTATCTACCGAATCAAAACATTATAGAAGCATCGCTTATTAATAATATTGAAACTTTTGCAGTAAAAGATTTATCTGATCTTATATTTCATCTTAACGGGGACAAAATACTAAATTGTCATTCAAAAAAAGATATTTATTCTTTAATAAAAGAAGAGAACTTTCAGTATTATTTTGAAGATGTTAAGGGGCAAGAATCGGTTAAGCGAGGCCTTGAAATTGCCGCTTCTGGTTTTCACAACGTAATTATGAAGGGCCCGCCCGGAACTGGGAAAACTCTACTCTCCCGGGCCTTCCCATCAATTTTGCCACAAATGGAAAAAAGCGAAATCCTTGAAGTGACAAAAATCTATTCAGTTGTGGGACTTTTAAATAACGAATTTTTTAAAACTGCAAGACCTTTTAGAAGCCCGCATCATACTACTTCACGAATTGGATTAATTGGTGGTGGTTCAACTCCGACACCCGGTGAAATTTCACTAGCTCACAGAGGAGTTTTATTCTTAGATGAATTACCAGAATTTCCCCGGTCGGTTCTTGAAGCATTGCGGCAGCCACTTGAGGATGGCAAAGTAACAATCTCGCGAGCATCAGGAAGTCTGACTTTTCCTTCAAGATTCCTACTACTTGCCGCTTGTAATCCATGTCCTTGTGGATATTTAGGACATCCGAAAAAAACCTGCCGATGTTTTCCCGGATCAATTCTTAAATATAAAAAAAGATTATCGGGACCCCTAATGGACAGAATTGATATCCACCTTGATGTTGCACCGGTTGATGAAGAAAAACTAACAAATAATATTACACCGGAGAATAGTAAAATTATTCGGGAAAGGATTATAAAAACAAGAAAAATTCAAAAGATAAGATTCTCAAAAGAAAAAATTTTAACTAATGGTGAAATGGGATCTTCCGAAATCAAAAAATACTGCAAGCTTGATGATAAAGCTCTAGGTTTATTAAAACAGGCAATTTCCCGACTTTCATTATCTGCCCGAAGTTATCATAAAACAATCAAAATAGGCCAAACAATATCTGATATGAAAAACGAGAATATTATTTCAATAGAATCAATAGCAGAAGCATTGCAATATAGATCATACGACGACTAATTTTAACGACTAATTTTAATTCTATTGACAAGCCGAAAAAAATTATCTATCATTATCTCATTATGTTAAGTCTCTTTAGTTTAATAGCTAACACAGGGGATGGATTGCCTAATGTTACTTATTCCCAAGTAAACTTAGGTTTTGCCATTCCCTCATTTGATTTAGTTTTAACATTTATTATTAGACTATTCTTTGTGGTTGCAGGATTGATTGCTTTAATTTACCTGCTTCTTGGAGCCTTAGGCTGGATTACGTCAGGCGGAAATAAAGAAAGTGTTGATAAAGCTCGAGAAAAAATTCAAGCGGCCTTAGTAGGGATTATTCTTATCTTTGTTGTCTTGGCGATTGTTGGAGTGGTTGAAAACATGTTGGGGATTGGACTTGGAATAACAAAAAATATTGTATTTCCACAACTTATTAAATAACCCTTTCAAAAAGTGATCAATTTATTTTTACCTCTTTTTACCGTTTCTGCTCAGATTCAAGAATGGGATCAAACTGCTTCTGGTGGAACAAGTTGTGTTGTTGATGGAGTCCCTACCCTGAAGTGCCTAGAGATTGTATTTGGAAATGTTTTATTTATGGCTTCTTCTTTTATTGTCCTTACCCTTTTTATTATGTTTGTCGTTGGATCTTTTCGATATCTAACCTCTTTTGGAAATGCCGAAAGGGTAAAAAAAGCCCAAGGGACGCTTCGGATGGCTTTGGTCGGATTTCTTTTATTTTTAAGCGCATTTTTGATTCTTAATATTATTCAGATATTATTTTTAGGCAAGCCTGACCCGAGTAATCCCAATGATACAACACCTAATCTATTTAAATTTGAGATTGGTCAATGAAATTACTTTGATGGGGTAATGAAGATGACCTTAACTCCGGTTTCTTCTGGGATTGGGGAGGCAATTTTATTATTTTCCTTAACAAAATTAAACAATACAAACGTTAAAAGCGCGACCCCTATAACTATTAAAATAAATCCTATTTTTTTCATAGGTTGATTTTTTCTTTTATTAAATATTTTGGTCGTCTTTGAATTTCTTTATAAATCTTACCAACGTATTCTCCAATAATTCCGATTGTAATTAGTTGAATTCCTCCTAAAAACATAACAGCAGTAAAAAGACCCGTCCATCCGATTACAAACTGTTGTGGGTAAAGAGACTTCATCAGCAATTCATAAATAATTCCGAGGAATCCTAAAAAGCCGGATGTAATCCCTAAATAAGTCGCAATCCGTAAAGGCTTAATTGAGAAAGAAGTGATTCCCTCAAGAGCGAAGTTGACCATCTTAAAAAAACCATAATGAGTTTGACCTTTAAATCTCTTTTCTCTTTCAAAGTAAACAAAATCGGACGTATATGATCCCCAAGAGACAAGGCCTCTTAGAAATCTTGAATGCTCGGGTAGATCATTTAAAAACTGGACGACCGATTTATCAAGCAATCTAAAATCACCAACATCGGAGGGAATTGGAGTGTCTGATAGAAAGTTAATAAATTTATAAAAAACCTGAGCGGTAATTCTTTTAAAATAATCATCATACTCCCGCTTATCACGCTTAGCATAGACTACCTTTGCCCCATTTTCCCATTTATTTATCATTTCAGGGATGATCTCGGGCGGGTCTTGAAGATCAGCGTCAAGACTAATAACTGCGTCTCCATGCGCTTGATCATAGCCAGCGGAAAGGGCCATCTGATGGCCGAAATTTCTTAAAAATGACACCAGTTTTATATTTTTATCTTTTTCAATCTGTTTTTTAATATTTGAAGTAGTATTATCGTTTGACCCATCATCAACAAAAATAATCTCATGATTATATTTTTTTATAATTGGTAGGAGGCGCTTTAAAAGAGGGGTAATATTACTTTCTTCATTATAGACGGGGATTATGATTGAAAGTAGAAAATCGTCGCTCATGAAGATTATTATATCATTTCTGGTCCGCCTACATTCATGTTCATCTCCTAGGAGATTATGCATTACTGTTATCTCCAATTACTTAGAGTGTCGGACTGTGTCTTCACCCCGCCCTTGCGGGGGTTGGCGTTCAGTCTCTACAGGTTCCCGACTAAGTCGGGATTCCCGCGGCGTTTTCCTGTTTAATTAGGAGTTCGCCGTTATAAGCCAATTATCATACAAAATTACTTTCATATGAGCCCATTGTATTAAGCCTCCTGTGCAACCGTACACTACCCCGTAATATTAAAGAACGTATTGATTATATCATTAATCACTACATCTTTCATCCTAATTTCTTAAATTTATTGACTTTACTTATGATTTATTCTTATCACCGTAACATTACGCTGAGATAACTAAATTTTTACTGTTTATGTTCCTCTAAATAACAATGTCATCCCCGTGAGCCGAAGGCTTCCCTTTGGGAAAGACGGGGATCCAGTCTATAAATACAATATTTATAATAATAAAAGAATATTTAGTCTGGATTCCCGCCTCCGCGGGAATGACTTCGATGTATCGATACATCGAAGTATTAATTTACTTAGAAAATATTTTGGTTATATTGAAGGTATTTTGCTAAACATCAATTGTTAATTAACTTCGTCATCGATGTGTAACAATAATAATGATAAGGTGACGTAGAAACAATATTATATTTCTATTTCTTTTTCTCCGAACAATATTGCCTTTCCCCCAATTCGAACGCGCTTTATGGCTTCATTTTTTTCTTCAAGTAAAACGTGAATTTTTGATGGTTTTCCCATAGAATAACCCTGCTCAAACATCAATTTATTTACATTAATATTTTTTAGAGTCTTATTCCTAAAAAGATAACAGGCCAAAGCACCACTTGAACTACCAGTTGCCGCCTCTTCATTAATTCCATAAAGTGGAGCAAAGTTTCTACAATGAGCCAGCGAATTGATATTAATTGTATTAAGTGTAAAAGCATGAAAACCAACAGTATGAGTTTCTTTATTCAATGCTCTCATCTTATTTAAATCAGGCTTCAGATTAAAAAGCGCCTCTCTATTTATTATTGGAAGGAAAATGTCTCTTAATCCAGTTGACACTATTTGTGATTTTAACTTTGTTTTTAAAATGATACTTTCTGGAATATTAAATATATTTGTTATTTTTTTAATTAATATTTCTTCAGAAAAAATAGGCAAAGCTTGATCCATAAGAATTAATCCATCATCGGCTATTTCTATTGGCAATATCTCAGATTTTAATTCTTGCTTATATACTCCAGATTTAAGGAGGTGTTTTTGATGAAGGAGAGAATATGCTGCAATGGTTGCGTGCCCGCAAAGATTAACTTCGTCTTTAGGAGTAAAAAAGGCGACTTTATAATCAGCCTTGTTAGATGATGAAACAAATGCAGTTTCGGAATAATTAACTGTTCTAGAAATGCTTTTTTTCTGATTATCAGTTAGAAAGTCAGCATTTAGCACTACTCCTGCCAGATTGCCTCCGTCTTTTGAAACGCCAAACGCGCTAAGTAAATAAACCTTAATTTTCATAGAAAGATTATAACAAAGTATCTAGCTTCATTACACCCGTAGGGTGAAATAGAAATAAAGATTTTACTTAACAAACAATTTAAACCACTGAAGGTAATTTGGAAGTGGAGTAGGGGTCGGGGGAACCGGTGTTATTTTTGATGGTGGGATTATTAGGGCGACCTCATTTTCCTTTAAAAGATTAAGTTTATTTCTGATAGTCCTTTCGATTTCAGTCCGACTTTTTTTCTTCACAATCTCGGTTTTTAACTCGATATTTGTTTTATTTTCTTTTTCAAAAGCCTGTTTTATGTCTTCATAAAACTGAAATTTACTTCGGTAGTTGACGATATTTTTCACTAATGATAGAAATAAAAAAATCATTAAAAAAATAATAAAAATATTTTTTAACAGCTTCATAGAACGATTATAGCAATATTTATGACTGAAGACGTGGCGCGAGTAGTTTCATTATTCGAGCAGGATCAGCCTTTGATTTAAGTTTCCCCATGCAGAGGCCGATAATTTTTTTTGGATTCTCATCAAAAACACTCTTATTCTCAGCGATTATCTTATCAATCTCGCGACTTAATTCCGTATCATCAATTTCTTTTGGTAGATAAGCCATAACAATATCAAGCTGCTTTTTATTATCCGCGACAAGCTCGGTCCTATTACCTTTTTCAAAAGCCTCAATTGACTCTTTTAATTCTTTAGAAAATTTCTTAAGAACCACCATTACTTCCTCGTCATTTAACTCTCCACCGACCGGGCCAAACTTCTCGATCTCCTGGTTTTTTATTTGAGCTATAATAAAGCGAAGAACCGATAATTTAGCCTTGTCACCAGATTTGAGAGCAACAATGGAATCGTCTTGTAATTTTTGTCTTAACATAGAATAATTATAGCCTATGAAAACTAAAAAGAAATTAGCAAAAAACATGTCGGAGTTAGTCGGCAGTTTTCAAATGCTTGTTAAAAATAAGCCTCCAATAAATCAAATGTATGAAGAAATAAGAATGATGAAATTTAGGATCCGTCCTCTTCAAGGGAACGTTTTATCAGTCAATCTTAATAATGAGAAGTTTATTGAAGTGCTTTGGAGCATGGGTAAACTCGATGAATTTTATCAAAGTGAGTTTTCAAGTCTTACCCCAAAAAACAAACAGTTATTTATAAAAATATTTGAAGATCTCCATATTCAATTCCAAGAAGAGTTGAATAGAGTTAACCTACTTAAGGGTCGGTATTCTAAAAAACCCCAAACGCTTGAGATGGAAATTTATAAAGAAAAAAATAAAAAAGTTAACTAATTTATGAAAAAGTTCCCGGTAGTCCTTGACCTTGAAACCAAACATTCATTTCGAGAAGTTCCTGACCCAAAAAAATTAGGAATATCCGTTGCGGCAATTTATGACTATAAAAACGGTCAAAGCACAATATATGAGGAAAAAGAATTAAGCAGACTTTTTCCAATTTTAGAAAATGCTTCATATATAATCGGATATAATGTTAAAAGCTTTGATATTGCCGTCCTTCAGGGTTACTATCCTGGGAATGTCGAAGTCTTTCACAGTTTTGATATATTGGAGTATATAAGAGAAAAAATAGGATATAGACTTTCACTAAACGACGTTGTCTTTGCCACCCTTGACAAAAAAAAGACAGGTCATGGGCTTGCGGCTATAGATTTTTATAAAGAAGGCAAATGGGATGAATTAAAAAAATACTGCTTGGATGATGTAGCGCTTACTAAGGAGCTTTTTGAATATGGCGTTAAAAATAAAGAAATATTTTATCTGAATGAAGTCGGAAAGATTTCAATTAAGACAGATTGGCAGAAATATTTAGAAGAGGAAAATAATTCCGACATGCCTTTAACCTTGCCATTTTAAATTTATATATGAAACCAACAACGGATGAAATTATAAAAATAAAAACACCACAGTTGAGAGAGGATATATTAGATGTTCTTAAGCTTCGTTTTAGTCCAAGAGTATTTCTGGAAGAAAAGATAAATGACGAAGATATAAAAAAGTTTTTCGAGGCAGCGAGAATTTCTCCATCATCATCTAACCGACAACCATGGTTTTTTTACTTTGCAAAAAACGAAAGTGGTAACTACATGAAGATAATTAACTCCCTCAGTCCAGATAATAGTTGGGCGAAAAATGCCCCTCTCTTGATTGTTGGTTGCTTTATTGGTGAGGATGAAAAAGGACCTAATAAATACGCTCAGTATGACCTAGGACAATCGGTAATGAGTATAGTTATTCAAGTTAATAGTATAGGTTATTACTGTCGGCAGATGGGCGGATTTGATAAAAGTAAAATGGCGGTAAATCTCAATATTATGCCTCCAATCTTTCCATGGGTGGTGATAGCGGTAGGAAAAATAGGGGACTATCAAAAAGCAGATCCCGCACTAATTGAAAAAGACAATCGTGTAAGAATTAGAAAGGCAGATGTTGCAAAAGAGATTTAAGAGTAATAAGATTAGCTTATGAAATTGATTGGTAGAGTTTTTTTCCTGACAATTTTACTCCTTATTCTTTCTCCGATTCTTGTCCTTGGATATTTCGGATTTATACCCGGACTTTCAAGTTTTTTCGGGTCAGATAAGCCCCGCGACCTCAAGATTAAATATACTGATGCCGATTTTAAAGCGGCTCGGTCACAAAGCAAAGTAGAGTATATGGAACTCCCAAAAAGCACACCTGATGAAACAAGTATTCAGCGGGTTGGGACACGCGAAGTTAATATGGAATTAACATCGTCCCAGGCAACATCACTTATGAATGATCGGCCCTGGAAGTATTGGCCATATAATAATGTCCAGGTTAAATTTAATGCCGATGGATCAGCTGAGACATCGGGAATTTTGATAAAAGACAAGCTGCCGGGATATGCCGCAACGATTGGGATTCCAAAAGAAGCGGTTGCTTTTGCAATGAAATTCCTACCAGTAAACCCGGTTTTTTATCTGAAAATGAAGGCATCCCTCAAAAATAATAAAATTGAAGTGTTTGAGCCTCAGAAATTTGAGCTCGGAAGAATTCCAATTCCCGTAAATATCTTTTTATCCAAAGCTCCAAAGAAAATGTTTTCGGATGTCTATGCAATCGACATCGCCGGTATGACCGGAGAATTATCTCAGATTAAAAATAAAAAAGATCTAATTATTTCATACATTAATGGAAGGCTCGCCGGATACTCAAGTTTCTTTTATGCAAGAGAAGCACGGATTGAAGAAAATAAACTTATCTACAAAGGCCGTCTCGCTGAAAAAGAATTAATGGTTAAATAATCAGGACTGTTTATTAGTGCCTTTCCTCATTAATTCAACAAACATTTCAGCCTCTTTTTTGTATTCTGGTTTTGGTGATCCATCGGGATTTCTAGTATCAACCCAGTTATATTTTTCAACGAATCTTAAGTAAAAGCCGAAAGGATCAACAATCCTAAAATCAGGATAATAGAATCGTCGCTCAAAAGCAGAAAAAATTTGTGACGAATATTTTTTATAAATTTTTTTGTATAAAAGTTCCAAACCCTGAATAGGGATGACGATTTCAACTGCGTAACCGCGTTTTGTCTCACTTGGAAATTGTTTGAAATATGAATGATCATATACCTCATTAGTTCCGCAATAAAAACATAAAACGCTTTGATCTCTTTTCATAACCATATAACCCTTAGTTTTTTCCGTTGGTTTTCTTTCCCATAAAACATTAAATCCCAAATCGCCATAAAATTGTTTTGCTACTTCAAAACTAGGGACATGGAGTTCACAAATTACATCAGAAAGCTGCTTTTTCATAATTGAATTATAGCAATCTTAAGCTTAGGATTACATTATTTTTGAAGTAAACAACCTAAATAACTAATGCTTTCTTGATTATAAATAAACCTATAGTATAATAAGTTAATGTCCTATTATTTAGATAGATTTCCTCGTCATCCACGCGCGTATAATCATGGGAGCACATGTAATGGTTGGACTATTAAGAACAGTGATATGGCGGATTATTTGAAAGATTTTTACTTAGACAGAGACATTGATTTTATAGATAGGACAGTATTAAAATTACAATCAGAGCCCAAACCTGTAATGATTGATCTTTTGGCGCCAGAGGATGCTATATTTTCTTTCTACAAAACTTTTCTCTCTAATAAACCAAAAATAAAAGCTTTGGCCGTTGGATTGGAACACGATTACATTAGACCTGAAAGAAAAGATTTAATTCGTTCTATTGGAATTGAAGTTAGGGAAGGAGATCTAAATAAAAGTAAGACATGGAATGAGATGCAGGAATGGTTAGGGGAAGATAAGGCCCATCTTATTATGGAACGAGGGTATGGGGGCTTGCATTTTATACCTACATATATTCATTATTATAGATCTGCAATGGCAAGATTATGGCGAATGTTAGATCCAAACGGCGGCATTCTACTTTTACAAACGCCACCATTTGGGATATTAGAAAAAAGAGGTGTTCCAATTAAAGATTGGCTCAAGTTATTAGATGATGAGCAAATCTTTTACCAATATTCAGAAGCTTATATATCACAAGATAAAGGATTGCCCTACGGAGTGTTAATAATAGAAAAAAATCCTCAAGTAGAAATACTGCCAGACATTGTTAACCTGAAAAAACCGTGATTTTTTGCTAAGATATATAAGTCCTTTTATATCCCCTGTAGCTCATCCGCCAGCTGGCGGAGGTAGAGCAGGAATTGTTAGAATGAATTATGTACTTAGTTTATGCGATTTGGAATAAGGAACATAATAAGATTTATATTGGTCAAAGCGTAAATTTAATAGAACGACTAAGGTTACACAAAGAAAAAATATTTACTAACAGCTATACAAGTCGGTTTAGAGGAGAATGGAAACTTATTTATACTGAGGAATATGAGACGAGAAAAGAAGCACTTGTGAGAGAAAAGCAATTAAAAAGTTATCGTGGAAGAGAGTTTGTAAAGAAGTATATTCCCCTGTAGCTCAATTGGTAGAGCAGGATCCTGTTAAGATCAAGGTTGCGCGTTCGAGTCGCGCCGGGGGAGCCAAACAGGTTGACCACCTGAAAAAGTGCCCGTTTGTCCCATGACAGCGGGCTTTTTTAATGGTTCGAAAATCTTATCCGTTTTTTGCTCAACTTTTTCAACTTTCGAACTGTTTGTGGCCAATACCGCATCGTGCAGTATTTGAAAAGCTTTCGTATATTTAACTTCCAACACTCCCTCGTTAAGTATTAAGCGTTCAAAAACTAAACGCATTAGCATACGCTTTTGGTCTAATAATGCTTTGCTATAAATACCCACAGCGTTTTGTGATAGTTCATAAAGGTTAATACCTAACTCAAAGTATTTTAGTGATGCGTTGGTGTGTTTGTTTATTGATTTATCAACGGCGGTAAGTTCGGCGGAATATTGTTTAAACTTTTCCTGGTAAAACGCTTCCGTTATTTTCCCATCAAGTTTTTCATCATAAAGTTTATCTAACCGGCGTTTTATCATGTCGTGCTGTTTGTTTATTTCCCCAACCGATGTTGAGTGGTAGGATATTTCATCTTTATGGCTTTCCTTTAACGCTTTTTTAATCCACTCTGATAATCTTTGGCTTTTAACTTCAAGGCTTTGGAAAAACTTTTTTAATTGTTCCTCTACCTGTGGCTCTTTAGCCCAAATCGTTTGTGAACAGTTGCGGTAGTGGTTACAGTGGCCGTACACATGTCCTTTGGCGGTTTCCCAAGTAATAAGTCCACCGCACTCATAACAATATATAAGTCCCTTAAATAGGAAATTATGTTTGGTTAGCTTGAGGGTAGTTTTACCTGTTAACATGGCTTGCACAGCCTTAAAAAGCGGCTCTTCAATAAGAGGCTCTTGGTTACCTGGGTATTCAACGTCCTTCCAACAGTTAATCCCAATATAAAAAGGGTAGCGCAAGTATTCGTGTATCCTACTTTTGGCTATCTTATTTCCAAGGTCAGTCCTTAACCCCTCTTTGTACACCCAGTCTGTCAGTGAAAGTATTGAGTGTTCGCCGGTTGCGTATAACTCAAACATCTTTTTAACTAATGGGGCTTTGGTTTCGTCAATAACGTGTATCTTGTGGCCTTTTTCACCAACTGTTTTATAACCTAATGGAGGTTTGGTTGGTAGCCAACCTTGGGCAATTTTTTCCTTTTGTCCCTTTTTAACTTCCTCGGAAAGATTATCAATATAATTTTTAGCAAAAACTATTCTTATATCCCAATTTAACTTTTCCTGTGAGCGCGAGTTTTTATGTAAAACTAAGCTATCTTTTACAGAATGTAATTGTCTTTCATCATCACCATCAAGCCAATCATAAAGATTTACGCTATCTTTTAAGTTACGCGTGTATCTATCCGCCTTTTCAATAATGATTATTTTAATATCGTGTTTTGTAACGTACGCCATCATCTTGTCAAATTCCTCGCGTTGTTTTTTCGCGCTTGCTGACTCCGATATTAGGAATACCTTATCAACGTCTATATCCCTGCTTTCAGCATAACCTCTAAGGAACTTTTCTTGCGCTGGTAATGAGTATCCACTATCTCCCTGTTCTTTACTTGAAACTCTACATGGTAATACTGCTTTCATAGTAATTTTAGCCTCTATGACGATAGCTTAGAGGATTGCTGGCCGATTGTAGAGGCCTTTTTATCAAAATAATCTTTTACCTTGGTATTAAAAACTGCACCAGGTTTATCGCAATTACTTTGCTTAATTTCGCTTACAAACGAATAAAAACAATCTGCCGGTAAACCCATTTTTGCGGCTCTTAAGTAGGTCGTATAAAAAGCACGCTTATTGTTTGGCTCTAGTTTCATACACGCATCTTTTGCCGCAGTATCAAGTTGGTTGGTGGGTACATATTTAATAGGCTCTGGTAAGCGTTCAAAATCTAATAAATCACCAATCTGTTTAACTGCTTTTTTATTAGCGATGCCGTTTCCGTATTCGCCTTTATTAACCTGAACTGAACTAGACTTTACTGCACTATACTTAGGGGTAACTTGTCGTTCAGCTGTCTGACCAATGTCTGACGTATGTACGTCTTTATAAGGTATAAATGAGGGTAAATCAGAGGGGATATACCGGCTCTTCCTTATGTGCTGATATTTTTTCCAGTTAATAAACTCTATGTACCACTCGTTATTACTGTTCCAATAATGTATTAGTCCCTCTTTATCCATCAATTCAAGGTAATTCTTTATGACTTTATGCGACCATTTAATTTGAGGCACAACAGTAATTTTTATATATTGAGGTTCACCTAATAAGCGACCATCGCTATCAGCGTGACTAAACGTCCAAGTGAATAGCAATTGTGCACCAATAGGTAACCGGCCGACCTGAAGCGACCTGGATATTTTATTATGTAACATACGTGCTATTGCCATATTATTTATTTTCAAAATTAATCCTGACTAATAAGTCAAAATATCCAACCAAAACCGTCGCAATTTCGGCAACCTCATCAATTGTTAAATTAAGGTTAAAATCCTCTTTCAAAATTGTTTTTAATTCGTTTAGTAATTCTTTGCTTACCATAGTTATTTTTCCCAATATAAACGCGTCTTAATTGCTTTCATTTGTGCCGAAAAAGCTTGTGGTTCAATCTTTAGTTGCCGGCGCCAAAAAGTTTCCAAAACTTGGTCAAAGTTATCTGTTCGCTTGAAAAGGAAAAAAGCCTTGTTTGGGTTAGTTTTATCTATGGCCTCTATGGGGAAGAATAGGGAAAGTGTTACCGCGGTGGTTAAGTCCGTGGTGGTATATAGCTCGCTGGTTTTAATAGTATCGGTCTTCATAGTAATAATTGATTAACTATGAAAACGGTTTTTATGCCAAATAGCACAAAAAAACCGCTTTCAAACGTAGCATTGTTTGAGCGGTATTGTGCTTTTTTGGCTACCCTTAAAAGTAAGGGTTAACGCCTAGCTTACCAAGTGTGTTCTGCTATCTATAATAAGTTTACTATTTTTCATTAAAAAGTCAAAGATAGGCACGATAATACAAACCAAAGTGATAATTGAAGATGCGCCAGTTGGCGCACTTATTTACTAATACGCTCGTTTATAAGTTTTTCAACCTCTTTAGCGTCTTTAAGTTTCACCCTATCAGCAACAAGTGTTTGATTGCCGGTGCTAAATATCTTTACTGTTGCTTGTCCTAAGCCAAGTATGTCGGGTTGGGTCATCTGTATTTCCACTCCTGTAATCTGTTTATGGGTAAGTGAATTAGATTGTTGGTAGCCCAATAACTTAAGTGCCTCTATGGATACTTTATCGTCGTAAACGATTAAATGGCCTTTTGTGCATCTTGTTTTAAGTAGTACGGTCATATGTCACCTCCTTACTCATATATAGCAATGCTAACTTATGGTTAGCACGAAAACAAGTCCTTTTCAAGGCTAATTGCTAAGTGTGGCTAAGTGGATTAACGACCGAGTATTTTCCACAATTGGTTAATGCGGAAAAATGCAAAGTTACCAAAGGTCCTTGGTAAAAAAATACAAAAGAGGCGTAATGTTTGTGGTATTACCCAAGAGGAGTTGGCTAATAAGGTAAATATTAGCCGCGCCTATATGGGCTATATTGAACAAGGACGAAATAGTCCATCGCTTGAAGTGCTGGAAAAAATAGCTAAGGCACTCAAAACATCAATTAGTTCGTTTTTTTAAAAGGTTTTTCCTAAATCCTGATATTTTATTAACCTTGGCTTAACTCCATATTTTTTTGCGAGCTTAATTACTTTCCTGTTTATTATTTCCAAAACGGGTTTAACCCTGACCTGCGCTTCCTCATAACTAATACTGCCATGGTGCATAGCAAAATGTATCGCTCTGGCCTCGGCTAATAGTTCCCTGTAGTTCATAATGAAGGACAGTCTAGAGGACAAAAAGCAAATTGTAGAGGAGGAAATAAACCCCGTTTAGATGTATAATTAAGTAGAGGTAAGTAGACATGGATAAAAAAGTTAAATTACTACGAATAAAAGAGGCGGCTGACATACTGGGTGTAAACCCCGAAACCTTACGTAGGTGGGATAAAGAGGGAAAGTTGCCGGCGGTTAAGGTTAGCGTTAGAGGTGACAGACGATATAAGCCGGAAGATATTGAAAAGTTTATTGAACAGAATAAAAAGCAAATATAATTAACGAGGAAACCACACGCAAACAATGGATTGATGGGAAACTAAAAAAAGCAGGTTGGGAAACCATTATTCCCTATACAGAGGGTATTGATACTTCGTCACTTCATAAAACTGCAGTAACGGAATACATGACCACAACCGGACCTGCTGATTACGCCCTATTTGCCAATGGCAAACTTATTGCTTTTGTTGAAGCTAAAAAAATAAGCCTTGGTCCACAAAATGTATTACAGCAAGCCCATCGTTATGTAAAAGGCGCTGAGGAACAAGGAACTACAGTTCCGTTTATTTACTCTACTAATGGTGAGGTTATTTGGTTTGAAGATTTGCGAGTTACTCCAAGTCGCTCACGCCAGGTACAAGAGTTTTATACACCCAAAGCCTTAATTGAATACATCATCAATAAAGCGTTTGAAAATGTAACTTGGTTTACCAATAATCCTCCAGCAAACACCAAACTGCGTTATTACCAGCGTGATGCTATAACCTCAATTGAAAAAGCCATTACTAATAATAAGCGGTCAATGCTTGTGGCAATGGCAACAGGCACGGGCAAGACCTACACAATCGCCTCATTGGTTTACCGATTACTTAAATCCGGTGTTAGTAAGCGCATTTTGTTTTTAGTTGACCGTAAAGCACTTGCCGCCCAAGCGGTTATGGAGTTTGCCGCTTATGAGGCTGAAAGTGGTTTAAAGTTTAACCAGATTTACCAAGTATATAGCCAAAGGTTTAAGGTTGATGACTTTGAAGCAAATGAAAAGGTTGATTTTAACGTTATCCCTACGGGCTACCTAACAGACCCAGATGGCAACCAGGTGTTTATCTATATATCTACTATTCAGCGTATGCAAATAAACCTGTATGGCCGTGAGGGTATGTTTAGCTACAGCGGTGATTACGACCCAGATGATGACGCTGACAAAATTGATATGCCGATTAACGCCTTTGATACGATTATTGCCGATGAGTGTCATAGAGGTTACACCTCGCAAGAGGTAAGCAAGTGGCGTGGTGTGCTAGACCATTTTGACGCTATTAAAATTGGACTTACTGCTACACCGGCGGCGCATACAACCAGCTACTTTAAGGAAATAGCGTATAGATATGGCTATGAAAAAGCTGTACAAGATGGATATTTGGTTGATTATGATGCGGTTAAAATTGCTTCCGGTGTCCGCTTGCAAGGCATTGACCTAAAAGAGGGTGAGGAGGTTGAACAAGTTGACACAGACACAGGAGCACAACAATTAGACTTACTTGAAGACGAAAGGCATTTTGATGTTACCGATGTTGAACGGGACATAACTGCGCCTGATAGTAACCGCAAAATTGTACAAGAGCTAGCTAAATATGCACTGGAACAGGAAAAGGAAACAGGCCGTTTCCCAAAGACGCTTATATTTGCCGATAATGATTTGCCCCATACCTCACACTCTGACCAGTTAGTTGATATTTGCCGCGACACATTTGGTAGAGGCGATGCTTTTGTGCAAAAGATTACTGGTTCACCCACGGTTGATAGACCGTTAACCCGCATAAAAGAGTTTAGGAACAGACCAGAGCCACATATTGTGGTTACTGTAGATATGCTTTCAACTGGCGTTGACATACCGTCTATTGAAAATATAGTTTTCCTGCGTCCAGTTAAATCACGTATCTTATTTGAACAAATGCTTGGACGTGGCACACGACTTTGCACTAACTTTCCCAATGGTTTAGGAACACCAGCCAAAACCCACTTTACCGTTTTTGATTGTTTTGACGGCACATTACTTGAAGCGTTCAAAAACAGCACCGGCATTACCCAAATAGCACCTATTAACCCAACTAGGTCAATTGATGAAATTATTAAAGCAATAAATGACAACGTTGATATTGAATACAACACCAGATGTTTAGTAAAACGCCTACAGCGTATTGCTAAAAACATAACCGCCGAGGGACGGGAAATGTTTGCTAAAAATATAACTGACGGGGATATAAGCGCGTTTGCAAAGGAGCTACCCAATAAGTTAAGTGAAGATAGAGTTGGAACGTTAAAGGTGCTTACCGACCCCAAGTTTATTGACTTACTGAAAAACTATCCAAGGCCACCAAAGCGGTTTATACGGGCTATAGAGCAAGAGGATACCGTAACATCAGAGTTTGTTTTTAGGACAACTGATGGGCGTGAGTTGAAGCCGGAAGATTACTTAAAACAGTTTGAAAAGTTTGTTAAAGATAACCCTGAGCATATTGAGGCGATAAGTATTGTATTAAGTAAGCCGCAAGGTTGGAATACCGATGCGTTAAAGGAATTACGCACCTCACTAGCACAACAACCGGAGCGATATACAGAGGATAACTTACGTCGTGCTTATAAATACCCTTTGGCAGATATTATTTCCATGGTAAAGCACGCGGCAAAAGATGAGCCGTTACTATCCGCTAAAGAGCGTGTAGACTTAGCGATTGAAAAAGTGATTGGCAAAAAACAACTTAACGAAAAACAAGAGCAATGGATTGAACTTATAAAATTACATTTGGCTGAAAACTTAACCATTGACCAAGAGGACTTTGATGAAATGCCGATATTTACTAATTTGGGAGGTAGTTTTAAGCGTATAAATGCGGATTTTGACGATAGACTGTTACCATTTATTACCCAATTAAATACGACGATACCACAGGTATATGCCTATGCAAACTAATACAAACATTGTTAATAAATTGTGGGGTTACTGCCACGTACTACGCCATGACGGTATGGATTATGGTGACTATGTAGAGCAGTTAACATACTTATTGTTTTTGAAAATGGCCGAGGAAAAAGGTGCGGCAATTCCTAAAGAATACTCTTGGGACGTGCTTAAAACTAAAGCTGGTACTGATTTAACAGATTTTTATAGCGACCTATTACGCGGATTAGCTAAGCAAGACGGATTACTTGGCGATATTTTTACCGAGGCACTATCTAAGTTCACTAAGCCAGTTAACTTAAAGCGTTTAATTGACCTTATAGACGAAATTGATTGGTCGGGGTTAAACATTGATGTTAAAGCCCAAGCTTATGAAGGGCTACTTGAAAAGTCTGCCGCCGAGGGTAAAAAAGGCGCTGGTCAGTACTTCACTCCCCGCGTACTTATACAGGCAATAGTTAGCGTAATGAAACCAGACCCAAGAGCAATAAAAGACTTTACAATATGCGACCCTGCCGCCGGCACTGGTGGATTTTTATTAAGCGCTTATGAGTGGTTGATGCAACAAACAGAGGGGGCAATAAATCGTGAGGATATAAAACGAATAAAGGAAAATACCTATTTTGGTACGGAACTTGTAGCTAGACCGCGAAGATTAGCCCTTATGAACCTTTACCTACACGGTATTATTGCCAATATCCGGTTAGGTGACAGCCTTTATGAGCCTGACCGTGGCGATAGATACGATGTAATACTGACAAACCCGCCATTTGGCACTAAAGGAGCAAATCAAGTACCTGAAAGACAAGATTTTACTGTTGCAACGAGCAATAAGCAGTTAAACTTTGTGCAACATATCCTCACTATCCTTAAACCAGGAGGCCGAGCGGCCGTTGTACTGCCCGACAACGTGCTTTTTGGTGACCAAGCGGGTGAAGTATTCAAAATACTGATGCAGGATTGTAACTTGCATACAATTTTACGTTTACCTAATGGCACTTTTACCCCCTATAGCCAAGGTGTTAAGGCCAATGTCGTGTTTTTTACTAAAGGTATGCCAACGGAAAACGTATGGATATACGATGCACGAACTAATGTTCCAGGAATAACAAAAAACGATAGACCCCTCTTAAACAAGCATTTTGATGAGTTTGAAAAATGCTATGGTGATAGTCCAAATGGTCAGTCGCCCCGCAGTGAAAGCCAGTCAAGGGAAAACCGATGGAAAAAGTTTACCATAGCACAAGTTAAGGAAAAAAATTACAAGCTAGATAGTTTTAAGTGGATAAAAGATGAAGCTGTTGAAAACGGTGATGGTGTTGGTGAGCCAGAGGAGCTTATTGCAGATGCACTAACAGAGTTAAAAGAGGCTACAAGTAGCTTGGAAAAAATATATGCAGACCTTAAGCGTTAATAACACAAATGAAAAATGGCCAACCGTAAAACTTATTGAACTGGTTGACTATAAAAAGGGCAAAAAACCAGCCGACCTGATTGAAACACCAAAGAGCAATTATTTACCATATATTGATATTGAGGCTTTTGAAAAAGGAATAATAAACAGATATACCTCTGACAAATCTGCACCTGTAAGTAATGATAATAACGATATTTTAGTAGTGTGGGACGGTGCAAGAGCAGGATTAGTTGGGAAAGCTACTGGTGTTGTTGGGTCAACCCTTATGAAACTTACCCCCAAAGATGTTAATCGTGATTACCTGCTTTTGTATCTATTATCCAAATACGAGGATATAAACAAAAACCCCAGAGGAACAGGTATTCCACATGTGAACCCAGATATATTTTGGGATTTAGATGTGCCTACACCAAGCACTGAGGAACAATCCAAAATTGTATTTAGGTTAAAGAGTTTGATGCAAGATATAAAACAAGGCAAGTCTAAAATTGCAAAAGCAAAAGCTAACTTAACAAATTTTCGTCAAGCAATTTTAACCTCAGCAATTACTGGAAAACTTACAGAGGATTGGCGTAAGGGAAAAAATGTTGAACCATCAACTATCCTGTTTGAAAAAATTAAAAATCAACGCAAAATAAAAAGCAAAGCCCCAAAAAGTAAATTAGATTTTAATAGCTTACCGCCTTTACCTGAAAAGTGGATATATGTGTATTTTGGCGACATAGTTAGCGATTTTAAGTATGGCACATCGGAAAAAAGTGACTATTCGTATGAAGGTACACCGGTATTGCGTATACCAAACGTAATCTCCCAAAAAATAAATACATCAGATTTAAAGTACCTATCAAAAAAGGAAACAAGGGGTGAATACTTAGTAAAAAATGGTGACATTTTGATTGTTCGGTCAAACGGAAGCAGGGACTTGGTTGGGAAAAACGCTCTTATTAGTGAACTTGACGGCGATTATGCTTATGCTTCCTATCTGATACGTATCAGACCGGTTTTAGTTGCGCCTGGCTATTTATCAATACTACTTAACTCCGATTTGGGTCGTCGTCAGTTATTTTCAAACGCTAAATCAGCCGCAGGCATTAACAATATCAATACACAAGAGCTTGCATCAATTGTTGTTCCCTTACCATCAATTGACGAGCAAAACGAAATTATTACAAAAGTTAATGAGTACTTTGAAGTTGCAGATAAGACCGGATTACAAATAGACAAAGCTGAAAAACAAATTACAAAACTCACACAAGCAGTTTTAGCTAAGACATTTCAAGGGAACTAGGAGTTATATGTATGGCACTTACACACAATCAAATAAATAGACTTTGGTATAAACCGATTTACGATAACTTCAAAAAACACGGATTTGTAAAACATATATTTACTTCAAAAGATGCAGAGGATTTTATAAGGACAGGTGCATATTTAATAAAAGAGGCTGAAAAGCGGTCCAACATAATTATTCCTTGGGACGAAAACAGACGTTACGAAATACTTGCAAACCCTCGTCTGGAAAACGCGTTTGTTGCATTAGGAGCAGAGTATCTATTGAAAGGTGTATTTTTAATTAAGGGTTACGCTATTAACGAACCTAAGCAATTATCAGCTCCAATTCGCCACCCTATTATCCTAAAAGGTAATAAAAATAAGCTATTAACAAATGAAGTACATGATTTATCTTATATTGTTGACCACATAGCTTCGGTTATTGATTTTACCGACTTTGATAAGTCGCAAAAAAACGATGAAGCAAAGGCAAAAGCCGAACTTAAAGGTAAACGATTAGCTGGTATAACACGTATGACCATACCATTTCCTTCAGCTAAACAGATATTGGTTTATCTACACTTCAAACGTAATTTCGCTTTACATAGACCCTTTACCATACCTGAGTTTAGGGGTATAACCCAACACATTTTTAAGCTGTTAGATTATATTGCTCAAAAAGGCACAGGGCGGACAATTGAAGTGTTAGCCAAATTAAATGATGAACTATGAAACGTAGTTATAAAACCTTAATGATAATGCCATACCTACCCCTAGAGGGGCTTATTAAGTTTGATGGTTTATCTTTATGGTCATATAAAAAGTTAAGTACAAAACTAATAACTGATGTTGCTTTACGTGGCCACATTGATAGACTTATGGCCTGCTATCAGCTTTACAAAGGAAGCCAGATACAAAACCCAGCTTTAGTTACTACTGATTTTGTTAATTTTCCAAATCCAACAAGGGCAACAATTGCAAAGATTGAAGTGTTAAAAAACATAATGCTATTTTTGGGTATTTTGGAAAATAATAGTTGGTCTTTTATAACAAGCGATAATTTTGAAGTATTTTATCAGCGTTTTAATGTAGGTGACGACGGCCTTGCTACACAAGGTGGTGCGATACATAGGATATTAAGTGGAGGCTATAAGATTGGTGAAATTGCGTTTGTTAAACCGGAATATATAAATCTTCCAATGGGTTTTCACCCCGATGGCGCAATCTATAAAGCATTAAGTGATTGCACGGTTAATTCAGTAAAAAGTAAAGATAAAAGCCGTGTAATCCAGGCCTTAAATCCTTTGTTTGCCGCTTACCGAAATAGCCATGAGCAGACTTGGCAATCACGTATTTTATTGCTTGTTATGGCTTTTGAATTATTGTTTGGTGAAACTGAACGAAAAAACTTTAGGAAAAACATACAAAAATTCTCAAGGTTAGGTGAACGAACACCATTGAAAACGTATAAATACCCAATAATTAACACGGAAACAGGAAAAACTATGGCAGAGGAACAATTAACACTTAACCAAATATGGGCTGAGGAGTTTTATAAACTGCGTCATAAAATAATCCACGGTAATACTGTTTTTAGTGATGACTTTATTTTTAGGGATTTAATAAAGGCAGTGAAACCACGTGAGCCGCATTTTTATATTGCGGTAAACTTTTTGGTAGTTTGCGTGCTTAATAAATTAAGGGAAATAGGGTTTAGTGACGTTGAACATTACATTATTAACCCCGACGCCCCTAAAGTGTTCGGTGGGAAAATAATATCTGGTATAAAAGATGAGTTGTTTAAGATTGAAAGCCTAAGTTTTTACGAAGCGTTAACACGAGCAACAACGTCATCTGCTACGACCTAATTGAGCATCTGCCTGTTTGCCTAACCGGCTTAATGTAACTAAAAAACCTGGTTTCAAAGCATTGCTGGCAACCCTGCCGGTGTTTTCAATATCAAACTTTTCCCTGTAACGTTCAGGTTTGAGGTTTTTAAGTGTAAATATAATAGCTGTAATGTTCCTATCCTTGGTTACCGCTAACCGTAAGGCATTTTCCGCTTCATCTGCACGCGTTTCCAGACCTTCGGCTACAGCCTCGCTCCAGTTGTGGTCAAACTCCTCATCATTTTTCCGCCAGTAATACATGGTTGGCCGGCTAAACCCAAGATATATACAGGTAGCAAGTACATTGCCAGCACTGCGTATGCTCCGTAATTCCTCTATAAATCTTTTTTTATCGTTAATAATGCTATTTTTTGCCATAGCCTTTTTTATATGTGTCTAATTTGTCTAATATCTGCCTCAAAAGACTGCGCTGTGAGGGCTAATAATTCCTGGGTTTGTCTTAGGGTTGTTTGGGGGTCTACAATAAGTTCAGCCCAGTCGGAGGTACGGAAGGTATCCCACTTGGTGAGCACTTCAGTACTTAATATAACCAATGCTATAATTTCTTTATAACAACCATGAGATTTTCTATTCGTCTGGGAGAGATTAAAAATGAACAATTTCAAAAAGCCCTAGACTATTTTAGTTTAGGAAAGCTACTAAATGCTAAAGCAATCCCTTTTGGAAACTTCGGTCAAAATGTATTTTTAACAACAGATAAAGGAGAATATGTTTTTCGAGGTAAGCCTCATTATTCTTGGCAGTTTAAGAATGAAAAATTAATGACGGACTTACTTCATAAAAAAACTAAAACCCCAGTTGCTTATCCCTATTTAATTAATGAAAACAAAATTATTTTTGGTTGGGGTTATGCAATAAGTCCAAAACTTAAGGGCAAACAAATTATTGATGAAAAAACACGAAAGGAATTAACTCAAAAGGATTGGAAAGAATTAGCTAAAGCTTATGGGCAAAATTTAGCAGAAATGCACTCGCTAATTTATGAATATCCAGGAAAATATACTGATAATTACGAAGGAATTAAACCTTTTAGTCCTTCATATTCTTCTTGGATAATTGATAGCATAAATCACCTTTTAGAAAAATCCCTATCGCATAACAATAAAACAACAAAAGAAGATGCTAATTGGGTTCAAAAAATAATCAGAGATGGAAAAGAAGCATTGAACATTCCTTTTGTCCCATCGTTTGTCATGCAGGATTATCAACAAAGTAATACATTAGCAGACAAAATTAATGGCAAATGGTATGTGGTAGGAGTATTTGATTTTATGGAAAGTTATTTTGGCGACTATGAAGCCGATTTACCACGAATGCGCGCTCAACTCATTGACCAAAATAAAAAACTGGCCGACATTTTCCTTAAGACTTATTTATTGATAAAAAAGCCGAGGGCAGGGTTTGAAAAAAGATATCCTATCTATGTGATTTTAGACAGATTATTAGTTTGGGAATGGTTGCAAAGAAATAATAACCAGCTTATTAATAAGAACAGTCTTAAAGAGTGGTGTGAAAAGTATACTCAACTTGATTATTCATAGTATATCTTGATATTAATTCAGACATCATCCAACTATGTACTCAAATTCCCCTAACCCGCTCTACTTTGAAAAGCCCTTCAAAGTGAACTTGCTTTAAAATGAGGCTAAATTCGTCCATTGTCTCAATAGCTCCGTATCATTATATTGTTCTTTGCGTTTCATTATGGTACTCTGTTGATATATGGATGGAACGAAGTTATCTCTACGTCAGAAAAAAATTTTGTCAATTATTACTAAAGAAGCGTTATCCCGTCCCCAAATAAATTTGTTCTTGGAAAAAATTTATCCCATTTCTAAGTTGACTCTTATTCGCGAACTTAATTATTTAATGGCCCTGAAAATTGTAAAAAAAATTGGGTCAGGAAATAATATAAGATATGCTCTGAAAGAAGAAAACCCTCTTTTAAACTTCATAGATATACAACAATATTTTGACGATCAGGCTAGTCGGAATAAATTAAATCCAATAGCTTTTAATTTCAAAATGTTTGATTATCTAAAAAATTTAATAACTCCTCAAGACTTAAATGAATTTGAAATTATTTTATTGAGTTTAAGAGAACAAGAAAAAAAACTTGATCCTACAATATTCAGACGGGAGATTGAAAGATTTATTATTGAATTTTCCTGGAAGTCTTCAAAAATAGAGGGGAATACATATTCTCTTTTGGAAACAGAAGTTTTGATCAAACAATCAAAAGAGGCTCCCGGACACTCTAAATACGAAGCAGTAATGATTTTGAATCATAAACGGGCTATCGAATATATTTTATTGCACAGAAATATTTTTAAAAAGATAACACTCTCTCAAATTATTAATTTACACGCAATTTTAACAAAAGGACTCGAAGTTACTTCGGGAATTAGAAATAATCCAGTAGCAATTTCTGGATCGAATTATTTACCTTTGTCTTCCAAAAAAGAGATAGAAAATAGTTTAAATAAATTTATAAAGGCAGTAAATAGCAATCGTAACCCATTGGAAAAAGCTTTAATTTCATTAACTCTAATATCTTATATTCAACCTTTCGCTGATGGTAATAAGCGTACAGCTCGTGTTTTGGCTAACGCCGTTTTGATTTCTCACGATTGCTATCCTGTAACATTTCGCAATGTAGAAGATACTGATTACCTCAAGGCTCTTCTCCTTTTTTATGAAAAAACTAACCTTTTTAATTTTAAACACATGTTTTTGGAGCAATACCGTTTTGCTTTGCAAAATTATTTCAGGACGTAGCAACTATGAACACATAGTGTTTCAAACTATTAATTCTACTACTATACCAGCGGAAATAACCCTTTTACGGTTGACGGTCAATTGTGAACTGTCAGCTTAATTGTATTGTGCTAAAATTCATTTGTGAATAGCAAACAACTGATTGGTTTTTTACCATCAAACAAATTTAAAAAAATTGGATTTTTTTTAGGAATTTTGTTTTTGATATTAACTGCCTTTATTTCCTATAAGCCAGAACCATTTTTGAAATTTGGATATGTTGGAGTGTTTATTTTTAATCTTTTTGGTCCAGGGACATTGCTTATTCCAACCTTGGCTCAACATATGAGTGTATTTTGGTTAGCTTTGGCATCTTCCATTGGA
>LBQC01000006.1 GCA_000990565.1 Candidatus Roizmanbacteria bacterium GW2011_GWA2_35_19
AGTTAGTAGTAAGGTTTAGAAGCGTGTCAAGAAGGTTGATATTGGAAATTAGAAAAAAACCTTTCATCCAACCTCTATTATCATAACCCGTTTCCATACCTAATCACTATTTTCCATTTATTTGGCTTCAGGGCTTGCTTCTTTTGGTAGCTCCAGTCTTGGGTCAATTTGGGTAGTCGGTGGGGTCGGTAAATTCAAACTACTCGGTTGATTATCTATTTCCAATTGATTAACTTGATCTTCTTCTTTTGGAAGCATCTTTTTAAAATTTTCAAGCTCTTTTTCCACCTTTTCATAATCTGCCTTATTAGCCTTTGAATCAAGTAATTTTAAAGTTGCCTGTAAAGCATTGACAGCCAAAGGATAATTTTTTTTCTGGAAATGAGCCCAAGCGTAGTTATAGTTAGCATTTGGCCAGTTAGGTTTAAGAGCAACTGCCTGCTCAAAAAATCTGAGAGCATCATCATATTTGTTTAAAGAATAATAAACTCCTCCGAGGCCGACCCGGTAAACTGGGTTTTGCGGATCAGCGAGTATTGCCCTTTGATAAGCGGAGATTGTCCAAACATCAGCTCCCTTTGCAACGTTAATAATATTTGAATAAATCTGGGCCAACCCTTGCCAATTGCCGGCCTTTTGCGGATTTAAAGAAACAACCGCTTTCGCCTCGGCAATTGATGATTGAATGGCCTGGGTAATTATTTGACGGTCTTGTTCAGTAATTTTTTTTGTATTTTTTTGAACAAGATTATTAGCGATCAAAAGATTTGTCTGGGCAAAGTTACTTCTAAATCTTTCAATAAAAGGATTTAAAATAATTGCTTGCCTTTGGCTGTCATAGACAACCTTAGCGTTATTGGCAACTACTCCGTTGATTGATTTTTTGAAAAAATATTCAGATGCGTATGATCGGCCAAGAAGATAACCAGATGAACCTACTAAACCCAAAGAAATAACAACGATGCCAAGATAGATAGGTAATAGATCTGATAAATCAATTGTAGAGACAGTGACCTGTACATGGTAATTTATTAAACCCAACGTTACAAAAAATAAAAACCAAACGATTAATGAAGGAGGGAGGAAAAATAAACAAATAAGCAAATAAACAAATAAATAAATGAATTGCTTCATTGTTTCATTGCTCCATTGTTTGATTGTTTGTTTGAACACCGAAAAAACCAACAGACCAAACGTCAATAAACCAAAAATACCGGTTTCGGTGAGAATTTGCAAAATAGCCGAACGGGAAAGATTAAATGAATGAACCTGCCACAAAGCCGATTGATTATAAGCAAAATCTTTTACACGAGTGAAAATTGCCGAA
The DNA here is from genome assembly GCA_000990565.1 of Candidatus Roizmanbacteria bacterium GW2011_GWA2_35_19. Lineage (GTDB taxonomy): Bacteria > Patescibacteriota > Microgenomatia > UBA1406 > GWC2-37-13 > GWC2-37-13. The sequence continues at coordinate 1,328 of LBQC01000006.1, forward strand.
AAATTATCGGGACCGATACCAAATATGGCCGTCTGTGGATTTTTTAAGATCTCCAGGGCGGCGAACCAGGAAAGCCGGAACGGAGGTAATAGGAACCCACCTTCGCCAAGGCTTCGGCGGGCAAAGAGAGAATAAACAATTAGAAAAAGGGCGAGGAAATTGATAATCAATGTCATCCCCCTGAAAAGGGGGATCCAGGAAATTTTAGTCTGGATTCCCTCCTTCGAGGGAATGACATGGGGACGTAGGAATGACACAATTCCCCAAACAACAAAAAAACCTAATAATATATAAAAGACGATTGTTGTCAAAGAAAGAATAAGAGAAGAAACCTTCGTTATATAAGGTCCGACCTTATCAGATAAGGACGAACCTTTCTGATGGGATAAATAGAAATACAAAATTACCAACGAAATCATCGCTACCAATCCAAAACTTGGATTTAACAATGCCTGGACTTTATTGATTGAGGAAAATAATGTAGATAAAATAACGGTCGTTAAAAAAAGAAGAATTGAGTTATCAAAAGAATTTTTTTCCCAAGAAATTTTTTTTGTAAAAACAATTTGAATTGTAGAAATAAAAATAAGTAACAAAACTCCAAACCCTAAAAAATATAACTTATTTGTCACAAAATATTCTTGTGTTGTATTAAGGAAAAAGAACGGAAACAAAAATATTAAGCCATTAAGAAGAAAAAAATTTATTTTTTGGAATATTTTTTCCATATTCAAAAACATAATATATAACAACTAAGATCAGAATAGATAATTATATCAGGAAAACTTTCCTTGCAGGTTGCATAATTACTTTTGCAGACATTACAACCTTGAACTGTTTCTCGGTATACGCTTTGTTCAGGTTGACATTCAACAAATTGTGGAGTTGGAGTTGGGGCACTACTATTTCCAATGCTGGTATTGGGACTGGAAACTCCATAATTATAACTATAGTCCGGTTCAGGTCCACAACCACCGGCGCATCCAACAGAAGCAATCACAGGATCGGCAGTATTGGACAAAGTCGTATAAATTCTATACCAGGATGGGCAACTGGCATCGTCGACTTGATACAAATATTTTTTTATAGGTTGTTGAGGATCACAGGGAAGTTGTGAAAGGTATGGATTGAAATCCGGGGAGTTCGCATCATTACCGCAGATATTGCATGGAATTACACCAGTATCGTTGTAGCAAATCTCACTTGGCCGGGGATAACAATCTTTATCGTTATAATAATCTTCTAAAACTTTACTTAGTTGAGCTAATTCCTGTTTTCTTTTAGTGTCTTGGCTTTTCTCTATTTGTTTTTTCGGATTAAGGGTGATTAGGGCAATTACTGCCAAAAGAATGATCAGACTAATGACGATCATAATCTCCATGAGGGTAAACCCTTTTTTCATACTTTTATTTTACTAATTCTTAATTTATTTTCCAGTGACTCAACTAATTTTCGAAGTAGCCAATCAGTTTTATTAATTAGTTCTATAAAGATTTCGTAAGTCAAATCATGAGCAGTAACATTGTTTAAAGGAGGATAAAGGAGAGTTATAGGATGGTAATTAAAATCCTTTATCTTCCTGTAATTTCCTTTATTCTCCTTTAATCCCTTATTCAATTCTCCAAGATTAATACCAATTCCTACCAAGCTTGATCCTGGGCTTGATTGAAGAAATTTATCCTCGGTCAATTCCCTTACATCTCCCTTGACTTCCTCCAGACTTCCCTGACTGTAACCTATAAATTGAAGATATTCTGACGTGGTGGTCCTTTTATAACCTTCCTCAATATTCCGGACAACGCTTCTTGCTGCGTCGTCTACTTGAGATTTTCTCCGGTATTCAGACTTTGGTAAGGACTCGGTAAATTTTCTAATGAAAAATCGTAAAAGGACAGCATTAGACCAGGGTACAAGATATTTATAACCATCGGGATCGGTCCACGCCCGCGAACTGCTTTGAGGATTTTTTGTTTCTTCAATCTCCCTCAGAGTTTTTTCTACTAGCTGTTGTGAAATAGATTTATCCATATCTCCTTGTCCTTTAAGTGATTTTAAAGGATTGTAAAGGAAAGTTAAAGGATGGTTTATTATCCTTTAGTTTCCTGTAGTCTCCTTTAATCTCCTTTAATTAATAATAAGCCAATTAAATTTAATTGGTACGGACGATGGTGTATTAGAAATGACTTTAAAGTATGACTTGGTTCCAATAATTTTTTCTCCGACTGATAGTTGAGAGATAGAAACAGTTGAAGAAGTTGGAGTTAAATAAATCAGTGAGCTTTCTTTAATGTTGTTGTTATAAATTATAATTTCGCTGGAATTTTCCGGTAAAATTCCCAAGCCGGCGCTTGAGGTAGCCGTCTCAATCGCCGGGGCGAAGATCCCGTTTTGGGTAAAATTATCCGGGGCGGCGATCACGGCGGAATTAGTGGAGATATTGTTAATTGTTAAATTGTTGATTGCTAAATTGTTAATTGTAACCTGTCCATCGTCTGTCAGTGGTTTGATTTCGTTCGTCCGTATCCCGCCTTCTGCAATTAGCTCACCCTTTGTGGTGATCGTTCCGTCTTTGGCGATTATCACCGCCCCGTCAAGCAGATTAATTGTTGAAAGAGCAGAAAGTTTTAATTCGGACGCTAGGGAAATAATTGAATTTTGATCAATTAGGGTGGTACCAACGAGGAGGGAATTACTGACGGAAACGTTGTATAAATTGGAATTTCCGGTGACAGTTAGATTTTCAAAAGCGTCATTCCCTCGAAGGAGGGAATCCATTTCTTGAGACTGGATCCCCCTTTTCAGGGGGATGACAGAAGATGAAATATTCTGGTAATTGGTCGGGTCGGGCATGGATTGATTCTGAATGTCCGCAATTAACTTTTGGACATCATTGATATTTGATGATAGAGAATCAATTGTCCCAGATTCAATTTCACCGGCAATTAATTTCCCAGAAATTGAGGCCTCGTTGGTCGTTAACGTGTCTGAAGCGAGATTGCCAGAGACGGTCGCATCATTATCAATTTTCAGAGAATCGGCGATTATTTGCCCGGAAAATGAGGCATTACCAACGGCATCGATCACGACCGCTGATTTTCCTTCAAGGCCTTTGATGATTAATTTGGCTAATTTACCGGCATTAGGGTCGACACCGGGGTCGACCCCTACGTCGTCATTTAAATCAATTGTTAAATCACTGTTTTGCGGTTTTATTTCATTCGTTTGTACAATATTTAATTTGGCTGTTCCTGTTGCAATTAAATCCGTAGTTTCAACAACAGGTGAGACTATTTTTTCCTGGACTAAAATATTTTTCGCGACCAATAAATTATCAACTAATATATTTTCCGTCTCTATTAATCCTGACTTAATTTTCCCCACCATTAATTCTGAAAAGGCCCCTATGCGAGTAACTATCTCTCCGGTATTTAATTTAACATTGTAAATTTGATTATTGAAAATTGATTGAAAATTTTCCGCCTGGTTTCCATCATAAACATACGGCGTTTGGCTATCGTTTTTTATCTGTAAATCACCCATTGAGGTAATATTCAAATCAGCTAGTTGGCCAGAAAGAGAAGAAATTTGTATTTGCTGTTCTTGGATAGCTTTTGTGAGGACGGGAATAAGACCTGTTGTATTGAGTTGTTTATATCCATTATCTTGATCAATACTAACCAAATTAGGGATCAGCGTTTCAACTTCTTGGGCAATAAAACCAAGGTTTTTATAAATTGAAGCTCCGCTTTTCCAGTTAAAATCTACTGGTCTTAAGTTCATAATAGTATCTAGGCCAAAAGAAGTGTCTTCAATATCCTGTTTTAGCCGGACATCTGAAGTACAAGAAATAGTACCTCCAGTTGCCAAAGTACAACCAGTGGTGTTATCACTTAAGAATCTGGCAATGACTCCATTTTCCGGAGCCAAAACATCAAGAAAGTATGCAGGTACTAATCGTCCAATACCCACTCTTCCAGTATCAGAAATAACAGTATTGACGGCTCTTCGATAGATATAAACATTATCAATATAACCGTTAAAATTAATGTCCGGAGTAAAAATTATATCTGTGTTATTGGCTGTAGCGTCGAAGGTAAGATCATATGATCCATTGGCACTAATTGCATCGTGAGCTGCCGTTCCAACTTTTGGAGTGACAGTGCCGGCTGTTCTTCCTCCCATATCAAAAGTCATTCTATATATTTGATTATTATCAATATAGCCGTCTGTTAAATTACAAGATAAATCTGCAGTATTTAATACGGTATGAAGGGCCGTCCCACCAGAACGAGCCCAGCCGGCACCGTATGTCCAGCATGTTGTAGCATTTGTGAAAGTAATATCATCAGCATCTTGGTCGTTAAGATTAGCTGATTCGACCGCTTGAACCTCTATGGCGTTACCTGAAGGAGTATCAACATCAGCTAATATTTCTAATGTAGCCGTAGGTGCAGAAGTACCGATTCCGACGTTGCCGCCATTTGGTTGGATAATCACATAACTGGAAGTTTTTGTAGCATTACTAGTCCCGTCAAGAATAAGGTTTCCACTAGCAGCATTCGATCCATAGATAGTTGCATTATCAGCAGTAAAGGTAAGCTCGGTAGCCCCACCCCAAGCAACTGCAGATGAAGTTGTTAGTGTGGCAAGCGAGGAGGCGGTGATTGTAGTACCACTAAGGGTAAGGTTACCTCCTAGAGATGTTAAGTTGTTTCCGGATACTGTGAAAGTGTTGTCTAGAGTTGTAGCTCCATGTAAAGTTAATGTTCCTGGAGTGGTGGTAGAACCAATAACGTTGACTGAAGAAGCTCCGGTTCCAAGCGTGGTGCTTCCCGTTGAATTAAGAGTACCAGCAACATCAAGTAAATAACTTGGAGTGGCGTCACCGATGCCGACGTTGCCTCCTGTAAAGAGGGCAGAGTAGGTAGCATTACTGAAAGTGGCAGTTCCAGTAAATGTATTGGCAGATGTACCGGTTTGGGTGTAGACTCCATTATTTGTAATCCCTGTTATTCCGGTCATGGCTCCGGTAGTTGAAATATCCCAATCATTTGAGTTTAATGACAAGGTTCCTGCATTACCAATAGTAATAACATCTACACCGGTTGCGCCGGTGCCAATATTAATAGTGTCTATTCCAGTACCTGTACCAAGGTTTAAAGTTCTAGCTACGTTTGATGCCCCAACATTAATTATCTGGGAAGCATCAATAGAGTCAAGCGTTACGGTACCCGTAGTTGTTTGCAGGGTTAGACCTGTGGCGCCTAAAATACCCAATGTTCCGTCGGCAGTGATATTGTCACCATTAACTGCCAGATCACCAGCAGTGGTAATATTACCCGTTGCCCCTGCGACCTGGAATAAATCGCCGTCACCAACTGTGAAGGTGGCAAGCGGCGTGGTGTCACCGATCCCGACGTTGCCACCAATAGCTAATAGGGCATAACCAGATGTAGTTTCAAACAAGCCGGCCGTACCGCCCGCACTGGAATATCCCTGTACACCATATCCTGAAACGGTTGATCCAATGACTCCATTACCTGTACTGGAATATCCCTCGACACCGAAACTTGAACCTACTCCATATATGCCTGTTCCGCCGGTGCCATATACACCGTAAATAGAACCATCAGCGCGAACACCATGCGCTGTGCCTGCACCATAAATAGCAGCATTGGAATCTCCAACTCCTCCAACACTTAATTTTGATAATGGGGCAGTCGTTCCAATCCCAACGTTTCCGCCAGCGAAAATTGCCGCATAATTAGCATCTGCTCCGGTTGGTGATTCTACATAAAGTCCGTATTTGGTGGAAGTTCCATTAGTTGATGAAGTACCATTGGCTATATATAAGCCATATTGGTTGACAGTACCAAAATCTCCAGCATGAGACGCATTAGTCGTAATATATTCCCCATATACATGAGTAGTACCGGCTGTAGTTGGAGCGCCCCCGGTGCCGGTAATCGTATTGTATATTCCATAGACATTCTTTGTTGCTGCCGTATCCAAAGCTCCAGTGTTACTGACTTTGTTATAAATACCAAAATCAGTATTAGCTAATGCTATTGCGTCAGTCATATAATTAAAGATACCCGTTGAAGAATTAGCATTGGTTGAATTACTATTGATGGTTCTAATGTAAAGGTTATTTCCGCTTTGACCTACACCGGTTGTGTCAATAGTGGCTTCAGAATATATAAGACCCGTATTTGTACCACCAGAGTTTCCAACATCTGAGGCGATTTTTAATCCAGCGTCAGTCACTCCAGCTGTACCTCCTGAAGGACCGGTTATTACAAGTTGTGAGCCTGTGGTTAAGGCAGTGGCAGACAAAGTCAAAATATCACCGGTCGTGACAGAATTGGCTGTAACTCCGGCAATAGTACCCGATGTACCAATGCCGGTGTTAGTTATCAGAAAATCCCCGCCCGTAGTTAATGTTGAATCAATATCGAGTTTAGCATCAGGTGAAAGATCATTTATTCCTATACTTCCGGCGATTAACAAAGAACTCCCAGTGTTAGCGGGATCAAGATAGTAAGAAGTGCTGGTTTTGTCGTAAAAAACCTCACCGGTGACCGTGCCTGTAGTATCGATATTTCCAGAAGTATCAACTGAAAAAGCATCAGCTGTCCCGGCTTTAAGAGTCCCTGATGCGTCAAAATCTCCGGTCACAGCTATCGTCCCATTTGTATCATTATCTATTTTTTCTCCATTAGCAAAGGTAATATCTCCGCCTGCACCTGTGTTGAATGTTAACCCAGTTGTTCCTTGGATAACCAGATCTCCAAGTGCGGTTAAAGTTGTTGAAGAGAAAGTTGCATAATCAGTTCCTGATCCATCCTCAAGTGTAATAGTTCCGTCCGTTTGATTATGTATCTGCTCAGCATTTTCAAGTTTTAATTCAGCCGTTCCAATATCCGCAGCATCAAAATTAATTCCATATGTGAAGTCGATCCCAGCTGCTCCAGTATCAAATCTGATGGCATTTTGCACCATATCATTACCATCATTATTAGCTAAAGTAAGAAGAGCATCTAAACCCTCATCAACATCACTAGCTCCATTGGTAGCTTGAGATAAGGAAAGGAGGACTTGATCCTGATCTCCTGTACCCGTCGTATCTTCTCCCTGAGCAGTCAAGCTAAAGTGCGTTGCTGCAGTATCAGCGCCTGAATCCCAGTTGAAAGTGCTATTGTAAGTCGCCATCGTCAAGGTTAGATCAGCAGCTGGGTTATCAATTTCATTCCAAGGGATGGTTCCCGAAAATATTCCATATATGGTTCCGTCAACTTCAAGATTTCCTTCAATATATAAATCATCATCACTATCTACATTTGAAGCTCCCGTGGTTGAATCTCCAATCACATTGTAGGCAACGTCGGTTGAGCCGGAACCACCAATGTTTAAAACATCGCCGTCAGCCAATACAACCTGTTCAATAGTTCCTCCTCCGGCAGCGTCTATCGTCAAATCACCAGTTGATGAAACGGTAAAACCTGAATAAACAGTTCCGTCCGTATATGTTAGTCTTAACTGCTCTCCAGAAGTTGCCAAGGAATCCAGCTTGGCATCAGGGCCAGTTGTTCCAACACCAACACTCGCTGAACTACCAGAGAAAATATGATCACCATCAAATGGATTATAAGTTATTGTTCCATCCACTCCAAAAGTGATACCGGCATTGTAGTATTTGACTCCCGTTCCTGCCGCTCCTGTTAACTGTAAATCGTCGTTTGTATTTATTTCCCCAACAACTTGAAGTTTATAAGTAGGAGCTGTCGTTCCAATTCCCATATTTCCATTTTCCACAATCAAGCCATAGTTATTGGTAGCACCAGAGGCGGAGAAATAGCCACCGACGTTGGTGGAAGTGGTTCCGGTGTTGGTCACAGCAGAGTAGAGTCCATAGGCAGTATGGGAAGCATTGGCGTTGGTGCCTGATCGGCTGATATCCAAAAGTTTAGAAACTCCACTGGCTCCTCCGGCTGTCGAGGTGGAGGATAAGTCAAACAAAGTACCGGTGGTTAAACCGGTGGAGGAAAGAGCAAAAGCATCTTCTGTTGTGATTGAATCAAAAGTAAAGGCGGTGGTATAGCCGGCATGAGCCAGGGAGAGATTACCATCTGGGACGGTTAAAGCATTCCACTTTAAAGATGAAGCACTGATGGAATTACTCCAGCTCATATCACCAGTTGTATTTGAAGTCAGATAATATCCAGAAGCAGCTCCAGGAAAAGCATTAGGTAACTTATATACAGTATCTCCCGCTAAAGTATCCGGAGCCTGAAGACCTACATAGTTAGTTCCGGCTCCAGAGGGCTCTGCTAAACGCAAATCTCCTTGATTGGTAACGGTGGTATTTCCACTACCGTCAATAGTTAATCGATTTTCCGTATCAGTTGAGCCGCCGGTCCGGAATTTTAGTGTTCCTGATTCAGTTGCCTGAAGGATTATATCCCCAGTTCCGGCTGATTGAATGACGGTGGCTTTAGCGCTTGATAAAGTAAAATCAGTTGATGCGGATGTTGATCTGATTCCTGGAGACGATGCTGCAATTAGCAGATTACCGTCAACATTGATATAAGGAATATTGGAAGCGTCGGAGCCAGGGGGAAGCCCCTGTAGGGTTTCAGAATTTATAGCATAACCAACGTTGGCAATTTGCTGACGGGGAGTCATTTCACTATCTGAAGCCACGGTTATTCCAAGATATACATCGGCATTCTCAGAAAAAATTGAAGAATCAACTTCAGTACCACAGACAGTCTGTGGCGGAGTTGGCGAGTACCCCGATCCACCGATTAAGACATTAAAAATTCCATCTTGATCAGGAGTCAGTGAGCAGGCCCCGGCCGTATATAATGCTGATCCGCCTGATGAAACACTATATAGTTTGAAAGTTACATTGGTTGCAGTTGAAATAGGATTAGCTAAGCTGTCAGTCAGCCGACCCTGAAAAGAAAGTAATCGGCCCGCTCGAGTAAGCCCGGTTGGATAAGCAAAAGCTTTCTCCGACTTTAGAAAAAATTGATTATATATCCCGGCACCCATTACAGAAACAAAGATGAGAATTATAATTAGGCCAATGTAATGTTGCAATCCAAAGTTAGAAGGAAGGTTTAGAAACGAGTTAGGAAGTTGGTTGATGGAAGCTTGATTCTTTTCTAATTTCTTACTTCTATTTTCTTGACCCGCTTCAAAACCCACCCTCCAACTTCTAAACAGGCTTAATATTTTACTAAATAATTTAGGGCTTATTAAAGCCTTATTAGGAGGGATTTGCTTGTCCTCTGTAGTTTTCTTGACCTTTGAAGCCTTGGCGAAAGAGGTAGCGTAGGAGGAATCTTTGATATTTGAGATTTTCTTAGCTGGGTTCTCCGTCATCCACCCTTGAGAAATACAGAACGAACAAAATTTCCTTAAAGCAGAAAGTCGACGGTTGATAGTTTTGTGAGGGAGGTTATTTACAACAAGATAAGAGCGATATTTAAAAACAACCTCTGAGGTCATGTCATTTCGAAGAAGCCTCTCGACCTTGCTCGAGGTAAACTCCGCGACTGAGAAATCTGGATTTCTCGCTGTGCTCGAAACGACATCAGTACCAACGTAATGCTCTAACCAGCCTGCAAAATGACGAAAATCTGAGAGATAATTTTTTAATGTGATTTGAGAGACGTTTCCCGCAGTCAAGAAACTTTTGAATTGTGGCTCTAGATTATATAGATTATACCCTTCTTGCATACAATATCATAATAAAACAATAATAATAATGAAGTCAAGAGCTATTTTAATAGTATTTTGATATAGTTTAGCCTAAGTGCAGATATAATCCTATATTTATAATTAAACGTAATTAATATAATAACCGCATAAAATATTCACCTACTTAAATATATATAAATATATCATAGAGCTTATAGTAATAATCGTTAATAAATTTTAAGTAAATATAATTTTTGTTAATAAAAATTATATTTGATAATTAACGATTTAAATTCACACAAGTATTTATGTGAATTAAGGAAAGATGCCGGGTCTATTTTATTAAAAAAAAGTAATAACACTTTTTATTAAAATGGATTTACATATTTTTAAGAAATAAAATCTAGCAAAAGATGGAATAATTCATATTTATCACTTAATTTATTATTCTGCTATTTTATTAATCAATTGTTTTGGATTATAATGTTGCTCTATTTACTACTTGTGGTGTTATATGTACAACACTAACCCTACCTATAGTACCAAAACGGGGCGGTTGACAATATTTATGAATATCCTTATGATTAATATCAATGAAGAAATCGTTAGTATTTTTACTATTTTTAGTCACTGTAATTTTAGGGTTTTCTATATTTTTTGGGCTTTATGAAGTCAAGTTCTTTTCAAGTCGGGCCTCAGTTTCTACATCTTCTTTTTCAGTAGATAACTCATATGTGTTTATAACCCCGCTTCGTGCTAGAGCAAATGGACAAGAAAAAATAAGGTTAACGGTATTTATTCTTAATAACCAAGGAATTGGAGTACTTGGAAAAAAGATTTTTATATCTCCAAATTCAGCTCTAAATATTGAAGCAATTCAGGGCTTGACAGACAGCTTTGGCAAAGCTTACTTTGACATTACATCATCGGCGACTGGAGAGTTTTACTTGGAAATAAAGGCCGATGATATAACTCTGGCAGATAAGGCTCACTTGAGCTTCTACTAATAGCAAGGCTTTCTCTTACTACTATTTCTCTCCCTTTTTGAATGCCAAAAGGATGAAACAGTTTTTTGTACAAAACATAAAGCAGATAACCAATTTCTGAAATAATTAGGATTTCGATAATCCTTGATCTTATTAGACCTAAGATTATCGATAGATATCTAAATATAACCATCCATACGGGCAGAATTTTGTAGTTAAGTCGTACACTTTCCGGAGTTTTTTCATCATTGTATTCAGACTGAGCAAATAATCTGAAAGAATCGGGGCCGGACGAGGGCAAAGAGAGGTTAAAATTACCGAGGGAGTCGGATTTTGCAGTAAGCGATGGGAATGAGGTAGCCTCTACCGGCTTAATAATTGGGTAAAACGGACTGATTTTTGATAATAGTGAATCACTATTTCTTGTGAAAACCGAAAAATCTACCTCACTATTAGGTATAGTTTGTCCTGAAAGTATAATCTCATCATTTATGTAATAATAGTCACTATTTAAAGATAGGGTGGGCGGGATCAAAACCGGGCCAATATTCACATCGTATTGAGTCGGGAAGGGTGGTAGGCAAACAGAGGTAGAAATCCGGCCAAACTGATCTTTGGAGCTCAAACAAGCCTCACGAGGGGAAAATGGAGAAAAACGGTTATTAAATGCAAAAAAGCCTTCCTCATCTGCCGTCGTCTGGTCATAGACTCCTTGTCCATCAAAAGTCACTAGGGCAAGAGGGGACGTATATCCAAAAAGACTAAAGCGATACTCACCGATAGAGATACTATTTGAAACTGTATGTCCTTGAGTCCCGATTCCGGCCACCTGCGGACTGAAATTAACCTTAGAATGAAGCCTATATAGCTGGAAGGGGATTAATAGTAACAAAGCCGAGACTAATAAATATTGGCGCATAACTACAAGTATACTACTTTCAAATGCCTCTTTTTCGAAGTTGTGATTTAAGTTTCTCAATCTCTTCCTTCTCTTTTTCAAGTGCTTTCTCTAATTCATTTTCCTTAACAGTGAAGTTCTTATAAAATTTGTTTATAAGCATACTCACAATTATAATCGCGAGGATGACGGCGGTCGCGACTCTCCATGGAAAGACCCAAACATAGGTGCTTTTCTCAAGCGCCTGGCCTGTAAGACCGTATGAGGCAGCTAAATCAAGACGATATCGGCCCATCATCCACTTAGTGCCAAGTTCATTCTTAAAAGACCTTGATGTATCGGGGAAAATATTTTCTTCCGGGAGTCTTTTTTGGTCTACCAAGCCTCCGGTCATATTAGTAAGGCTAACAACCCCTCTTGGCCTTATATGATAGTCACCTCGATTTAAAATTTCGGTTTCAAGTGTAATCGGTCCATATTCAAAGAAGGACGGGGTAAAAAATCTTGAGACAATGGCCTTTTCAGCCGTAACACCTGCAACTTTAAGATAGACGAGAGCGGCAATTCTTGATCCGACCCCAGTTCCAGCCTCATTTATTCCACCGACCGCCTTTGGCACTTCAGGACCCGGCTCAAAATATACAGCTACATATCTTCCCCCTGGTCTTGCAGTCTCAGGCACAGAAATAGTTGCCTGGATTGTGACTTTATCAGTCGCGGGAATGGTAATCCTATCATATGGTATTGTAAACCAACTAGCGCCGGAAAATTTTGGAGATGAGAGGGCGGGATTATCGATTATTACTGGTGTCCCATCAGTATCTTGGACGACAAAATCGGCGATTCTTAAAATTCCAGATACTGGCATTTCTCCAGAATTATAAAATCGTACATTGATTGCCGATTTGCCACCCGGATCAACCTCAAGTTCCTGACGGGCCGGGGCCACAATAAGCGGCATGATTGATTGAGCCACTACTCCTTGGGAATAAACAAATAAACAAATAAACAAATAAACAAATAACAAAAAGACAGATTTGAGTTTTGAGACTTGAGTTTTGAGATTAATTTGTTTATTTTTCATTTGATTATTTAATTATTTAATTATTTGTTTATTTGTTTATTAAAACGTCGGTACGGCCGTATATTTAACTTTATTATAATAATATCCGGCGGGTTGAGTGCCTGGTATCGCAATTCGATAGCAGACATATATAGATGATCCTGAAACAGGAACGGTATTGTTCATAATTTCAGCAGTACTGTCCGATCTTGACTCTGATGCCTCCTGGTCTGCTAACTGTTTTGCAGAAAAAGTTCGGCTTGATTCATTATATAAAAATTCGGCATCAGTCCCAGATTGATTTTCAAGCGAATATCCAAAACCTACATATGTTGCCATATCAGTCCAATCCTGAGAAGTCTGGTGAGTACAAGGCGTTGCTCCACAGGCCGTATCACGAATACAAGTGCCTGAAGAAAAGGTGAATTCACCTGCCGATGGAGTCGCACCTGTACAGACATTACCGTCCCGACCCATCTGGTCATTTTCTTCAGCATAGACCTTATATCCTGCGCTAGCATTGGTTGAGACTGTTAATTGTTGAGCAGTATTATGGGTAGCTGTAGCATAAGTTGATGAGATTGTACCCCATGGAATTGAATATGCAGTTGAATCAGGGGTTGCTGACGTTCGAGTTATATTACAAGTAGTACCGGAATCAGCAGTAACTCCCGCAACCGTAAAGGATAAAGATTCATCGACTGTCGCCGATACAAACACAGCTTCAACTGGAGCGACTTTCATATTAACCTGATCAATCGTATTGTCCGAGCCATCACGAGTCCTTACATTTATTGTATATAGATCAGCAGTTCCCTGAGTATGTCCAGAATTGATTGGAGCCGGATTAATTAGACCGGGGGAAGAATCGACTGTTATTGTTATTGCCGATGGAGCCACACATAAAGCGGTCTGACGATCAATTCGTATTGTGTGATCAGTTGAAGAAGTACCACAAGTAATTGTTTCGGTTGCAACCCAGTTTCCATCTGTACAACCAGTAACTGTGATATCAGCGGCGGCAATTCTATTTGAGGCGTCTCCCATGTCAAAACCATTAGTTGCGGCGGTTGCAGCGGTATCCGGGAAACCATCACATGGGGTAGTATCTGCGTCAAGAGCGGGAATGGTAACTAAAATATCTCCATCAAGCGGGACTTCATTCACTGTTGTAAATGCGATTGTCAAACTTCCCGATTGAGTCGCAATTACTAAGTCAGCTGCTCCAAGGGCGGTGCCGCCAAGAGCAGTTGTGATGTTAAATGTCGTTGTGCTCGGGATACTCGAGACAACATAAGTGTTCTGCATATAGCACCCATCAAGGGTAGCTCCGGCAAAACAGACAGTGTCTTTCGGAAATAAATGATGAGTGTCATTATCAGCATTGCCGGACGCGTCTATTGTAACTATGGAAGAACCGATGGCACCAGTAGCAACACCTGCTCGATAAGAAAGTCTTGAATTCGATAAGGTTGCTGATGCAGAAGTAAGACTAGCTGAATTAATAATGTTATTTTGAGGTAGTGTAATTATAAAAAGATACGTTAATGCAAAAAAAATAAGACAAAAAAACAATATTTTTTTAGCCATACTATATTAATAGTATATTAAAAATATGTTGTCAAGGGGAAATAAACTCATACAAAAAAGGTATGAGTCTACAGTTGTTATAAATTGCCCTTGACATAAAAAAATCCGTCTGTTACATTATAACTTATATGGGAATCAAAGAAAGACGGACGAAGATTTTACTTTCATTATTTTTAATTGCGGGCGTAGATTTTTCGGATGTTGCTATTGACGAAAGAATTCAAAAAGTATTTGATCTAACTCTAAACCAGAAGACAAGAGGGACTTTATCTGGGTTAATAAAAGAGGGGATGATAGAGAAAAGCACGGGTCATTCTGGGGAGGAGACGAAGTCGACGACACCAGAATCAGCGCAAGATTCTGGACAAGCCAGAATGACATATCATTTAACCAATAGAGGGTTTGCGGAGCTGTCACTTGAGTTCTCGTTTTTTAGGTATCTTAAAGAAAAATGGGATGGCAAGTGGAGAATCATTTCATATGAGATTCCGGAAAAAAAACGAGAAATCCGCGATCGATTGCGACGTGAAATGCAGGGTTGGGGTCTTGGTCCATGGCATAGATCTTTTTGGCTGACACCTCATCCGATCATCGGAACCTTAAAAGAACTAGTCTCACAAAAAGAAGAGGAAAAATATATCCAGGCTTTTGAATCCGATCATTCATTTGGAGACCGTGAAATTTTAATTGAAAAAGTTTGGGGTAAGACAGAACTTGATAAATCCTACAGAGCATTATTTAAAAAATGGCACGATGTGCTTTCATCAGACCTCCCAAAGACAGATAAATTTAAAAAAGTGATATCTGAATATGTCGATATTCTTCGTCAAGATCCAGGACTTCCAAAAGAGCTGGTCGGCGAGGGATGGATTGGGTTTGAAGGTTGGAATATCTTCAATGAGATTAAGAGCATATTACTCTCATGAATTTCTAATTTCTAATTATTCTAATTGACCTAAATATTTACCAATGTCTAAATCCCAATTGGATAATTGGGTATTTTTTAGGTTAATTAGAAATTAGGTCAATTAGGTAATTTAAATACTATGTCTCCATCTAAGTCCGTCCGTTTAATTTTAATATTTTGGGCCTTAAGATAATCTAAAACTTCGTGGGTAGGATGACCATAAGAATTATTTTTTGAAACACTTATCACAGCGTAGTCAGGGTCTGCCAATCGCAAAAACTTTTTATTTAAACTGTATTTTGAGCCATGATGGGGAATTTTAATAACATTAAATTTTTCAATAGACAGTCTTGACAGTCTGCTAAGAATTTTTGAGGTGATATCCCCCGTATACAACAGTCTAAAGCCGTTTAATTCGAGTGAAAAAACCATAGAAAGGTCATTTGGGTCGGCGGACGTAAATAATCTAACTGGCCAGTAAAAAACAATCCGTCCGTTACTAATGTTAATTAGATCCTTATAATAAGCAGAAATAGAATAGATATTATTTTTTATTATTATATTTTTCAATTCAAGCGGAAGTTTTTTTTTACCGTCTAATTCGTTAATAATAATTCTATTAATTTTATAGTACTTAACAACAGATGAAAGTCCTCCATAATGGTCTTTCTGAGGATGACTGATAATAACAAGTTCAATTTTTTTATCAAAGGCAGGCATATATTTACCTAGACAGTTAACAACTTTTGAGTCGGGTCCGGCATCTATTAAGATATCGACATGATTTAGCCGTACATAACTTGCATCTCCCTGACCCACATTGCAAAAAACAACTTTATTAATATTACTACTGCTTCTTAAATGTATAGTCATCAATACAAACAAAGAAAGCAACGTCGCAAGTAAAATAGATCGAGCCGTAACAGGGGACTCTTCCATTAGAATTTAAAGAAAATAAACGGTAATTTTGACAGAGTTTCAACTACAAAAATGAGATAACTTAGTAGTCCATAACATATTAAAGACGGTATATAACCTAAGAAATAGTTAATTTTGCCCAAAATTGCTGTCAAAAAACCGAAGATCATAAGGGGAGCAATGATTCCTGAGACAAAAAGATTAGAAATAGGTGCAATTATAGATACTTGTTTAAAATAAATGAAAATAATCGGGGTAGTGAATATTTGCGCAGCAAGAGAAACCCTTAAATCCTTACACACTGACCATTTAGAAGAAGATCTACCAAATAAAATTATTCCGAAAGTTGCTCCATAAGACAACCAAAGAGAAATTGTTGTAAGCCATAAAGGAAAAAAAATACCAATAAATATTATGGATAAAATAAGAGAATAAATTACAAAATATTTTCTTCCATATAAAATTGCAACAGACGTTAACAAGCCCATAATGGCGGCTCTGATTATTGGGGCCTCAGGACCTACAAAAATAACGAAGAAAATAATACTTAGTATGGTTATCAGTATAGACACCAATTTGCCAAGATTCTTAGTAAGCGAGCTTATTATTACTGTTAATAGGGTAATATTTATACCTGATAAAACGACTATATGGAGCAATCCAACAGTCCTTAGACTTTCATAAAATTCTTTTGAAGTCTTTAGGTTGGTGCCAAAAATTATTCCGCTTAATAGCGAAGAGTGCGGCTCTGGAAGATAGGCGTTAAAAACCGGCAGAAAAATTTCCGGATGTGGAATACTCAAAGCTCAATCAAATTTTTAATGTTTTCAAAGACACTTTTGCTCATAATTTTTTTAATAATAAGTTCATCTAAAGCCTTAAAAGGTCGATTGTTGATTATTTTTTCTCCGGTGATTTTACCGACCCCCGGTAGGGTATCGAGCTCTTCAAAAGACGCGGAATTTATATTAATTAATTCATTGTTAAGGGCTGATTTATCCTGAGCGAAGCCGAAGGATTGCTGACTACTAATTGTGTTATTTACGGCTTGAGGGTTTTCAGAAAAGTAACCATTATCGACCTCCCATATTGAAGGGATATATATTTTTTCTTGATCAGATAAAATCCTAGCTTGATTAAAATTTCGATAAAAAAATTTATTATCAGCATTTTCTGTTAAACCACCAGCCTTCCCTATGACATTATTTAATCTTTCACCGGGCGTAACTTCATATACGTCGGGTTTATTTACCTCTCCGCTGACGTCAACGAATATTTTCTGAGTATTTTGATTTACATATACTGGTATTTCCTCATCATCAATTGAAGTTTTATTATTTACCAAATATATAGCCATTGAAATGACGGTAAGGACAATGGAAAAAATTATTAAAACAATCTCGACGATATATTTCTTAATTGTTTTTGATTTCAATAATTCGAAAAAATTACTTTCTCCCATATATTGACTTGGAACTTTATGAACTTTAAAAACTTTATAAACTATATGGTCTAGTTTGTCTATGGACTATATGCTACAAAGCAGGGTTTTTGGATGATATTAATGACCTAATATTTATGAAGGACCACTTTTAATCAATCATCATTCCGGCTAAATTTTTTTATGACGTAGATTGTCAATGTAACAACAATAATAAAACCGAAAAGAAGCTTAAAAGGAAAAGCGAAAAATGAGCTTGATGCAAAAATCGTCGGTGAATTTTCACCGAATGTGATATTTGTCGATAAATTATATAAACCGACAAAAAAGCCATTAAATATTAAAGACGAATTACCGTCATTGATAGAAGCGCTTGGAGTAGCCTGCCCGCCATTGGCTTCGCCTGCAGGCGATGGCAGGCGGGCTTCAATCAATCTTTGCGACTGGGCTAAAATATTTTTCGGAATGATCTCATGAGTTGAAGTTTCACCGAAATTTCCTCTTAGGGAGATTTTTCCTTCGGGCTTAATTAAGTTATTTCCCTTGTTTTCAACAATAAGCATCAATGGAACCTTATCAAAGCTATCAAAAATCTTTACAACCTTACCAAATAAATTAAGCTTAAATCTGCTGAGTATTTCAAAAATAGCAATTTTAGGCTTGACTTCGACAATTCCGGACTCGGTTACGGTAATCAAAATATTAGAAGCGATTGTAGCCTTGGCGCGAGAAGATGCGACTCCTTCAAGCGTGGGCGGGGGAACAGTCTTTGCAAGAAGAGAATAGTAATAGTCTCCCTCTGGTGCTCCATCAGGCACTCTTATTCGGAGTAATAACTGTTGCTTTTCTCCAGTTTTTAAGAAAAACGATTGATTTAGTTGAAGATCGGCATTGTCTAAGTAAAAGCGCACGGGACCCTCAAGAGTTGATTTTAAGCTAATTTGACCGAGATTATCTTTCGGCTCAAAGCTGACGACTTCGGCTTCAATAATAGTCGGATCGCCGGAATTTTCTAATGAATAGGCGACCATGATCGATTTTCCCGGCTTAATAAACACTTCAAGGAGGGGAGGAGAGATAGACAAACTGACCTGTTGAGCAAAAGAGTGACTAGTGGCTAGTGAATAGGGAATAGTTAAAAGCAAAATCGCAAATATAATGTTTTTTAATTTCATATTGTGTTTTTCTAGTCACTAACCACTAATCACTAGTCACTAATAACTCGGCGTGGCTACAAAACTTACGACCGTTTGATAACTGCCTGCCGGTTGAATTGGTGAGATATTAGCTTTAAAAGTTAGCGTAGCTTGACGGCTTGTTGACACATTGGAGCTTGACATTATTACGGCCGGCGCCTCAGCCAAGAGTCGATCGGGGAAAGGTCTAAAGTGGCTTGATGATGTAAAGTCAGCTGGGATATCATTACCGGCCATATTGTAGCCAAACCCGTATGCGGAAGCAGAATCCCAAAGTTTAGCCGTCGATTCCGTGCAGGTTTCGGTCCCTCCATTACAACTAGTATCGACAATTGCATTTCCTGAAAGAGTTTTAAGAGGCGACTCTTCGATCGTTGTCACTTGGTACTGTCCGGCCGATCCAAATGCAACCGTCAGCACTGTGTATGCGGTTGACGGAGTGTTAGGAAGTAAAGAACCAAGATCAATATTAATATCTGATATTGAAAATCTAAATGGAATTACCGAATGTAGATATTGAAATCCGGCCTTAACAACATATCCACTTGAAGAAAACTGCCCGGCCGCCAGCTGGCCAATCGTATCTGATAGTTTATAACCGGACGAGGACTTATCTCCTGCGGCCGAAGAGGTATTAGCCGATTCAATTATAAATCTAGTTGACTCCATGTTAATGGCATGAACCTTTCCCTCACTT
The DNA here is from genome assembly GCA_000990565.1 of Candidatus Roizmanbacteria bacterium GW2011_GWA2_35_19. Taxonomy (GTDB): domain Bacteria; phylum Patescibacteriota; class Microgenomatia; order UBA1406; family GWC2-37-13; genus GWC2-37-13. The sequence goes on from LBQC01000006.1 coordinate 20,732, forward strand.
GTCATTCCGAGAAGGAAAGAAGCGACGACGAGGAATCTAGTAATGACAAAGAATCTCATTTCTGTTTTTCAAATTTTTCAATTAATTTTTCCATTCTAGAGGCGGATTTTTTAATAATGTTAAGCTCATGGTCTCCGACGTAGTTTTCTACCGCCTCCTTGATGTTTTTTATATGATTCTTAAGTAATAAGGAAATAAATAGAAATGTATCTTCCTGAAACTTTTGACTTTTGACTTTTGACTTTTGACTTTCTATATGTTCTTGCCCCATATACATAGCAAAAGGAGTGATGAAAGCCAAAGAAATGATAGGTAATAATGCTTTAATGTCTTGATTCTGAGGCAGATTCAATAGAAAAAAAGTTATAAGAGCAATCGTCGAGGTAACTGAAATAACTGGCTCAAGTATGAGCGATAATGAAAATAGAAGAAAATATATAAGAAAGAAGAATGGAGAAGATAACCCACCTGTTGAATTAACGATTCCCAGGACGATTAAGGTGAATACGACCGATTCGGCAAGGCGCGAGTAAATAGACTTTTCGATAAACATTTTTTTTGTCAGGTATAGAAAAATAAATAATCCGGCTGAAATTTGAAGCTCATATTGAGCCAAACTAGTCTTAGGATAGATAAAACCAAGAACCATAGCCAGAATTAAAATCAGAGAGTGAGTAATTTCTTTTGACATAATATAAATATACAATAATAAAACTCTAAATACTAAATCCTAAGTTCCAAACAATTTAAGATTTATTTGGTTATTCGAATTTAGAATTTAGTGCTTAAATAGTATTATTGTGTTACAATATAAAAAATCATGGACAATAAACAGATTAGAAATAATGTTGGTCAGGACATAGTTGATGAGTTAAAAAAGGTAAGCTGGCCATCTCGCAAAGACACAATTAGACTTACATCAATTGTCATCGGAGTCTCCTTGATAATTGGATTGTATGTAGGTATAATAGATGTCTTGTTAGCAAAAGGACTAGAGTTTGTGACTAAGTTTCGATAAAAGTTATTCGTATTTAGAATTTAGGGTTTATTTTAATGAATCAGCAACAAATTGCCGAAGAACAAAAAGTAGTCGAAAATATTACCAAAACTGTAGATCCTGCAGCAAAGTGGTATGTCATACATATTCAAACTAGCTACGAGCAAAGAGTTAAGCAAGCGCTTGAGCAAAGAGTAAAATCTTTAGGTGTTGAAGATAAGATTTTTGATGTTGTTATCCCAACCCGAGAAATAGTCGTCGTCAAAAAAGGTAAAAAAACTAAAACTACTGAGAAAGTTTTTCCCGGATATATTCTCATTAGAATGATATTAAATGATGATTCATGGTTAGTGGTAAGGACAACTGAAGGTGTAACTGGATTTGTAGGAGCAGGACTTAAGCCAACGCCGATTTCAGAGCGAGAAGTTGATGCTATCATGAAATTCGTTACTCAAGAGCAACCGAAGTTTAAAACTAAGTTTTCAGTTGGTGAAGCGGTCAAGATTACAGAGGGGCCATTTGCTGACTTCTTGGGAACTGTTGAGGCACTTGACGAGCAAAGAGGCAAGGTTAAGGTCTTAGTCTCAATATTTGATCGTGAAACACCGGTTGAGTTAGATTTTTTGCAAGTTACTAAACTTTGAAAATAGAAGAAAGGTATAGAAACAAGTTAAGAAGTTAGAAGATAGAAATTAGAAAGGTAGAATCTATCCTCCTTTTTCCATTTTCCTAACTCGTTTCCAAGCCCAATTACCATTTTCCAATTTAAAATATGGCTAAGAAAGTAAAAACAATCATTAAGTTAAATTTACCAGCAGGGGAGGCAACTCCAGCTCCTCCAGTTGGTCCGGCTTTAGGTCAGCATGGGATTCCAATCATGGAATTCATAAAGGAATATAATGCTAAGACGGCCAAGATGAAAGGTGATGTTGTACCAGCTGTAATTACGGTCTATGAAGACAGAAGTTTTACTTTCATTACAAAACTGGCACCAGTCTCAGCCTTAATAAAAAAGAAAATTGCCTTACAAAAAGGATCTGGAAAACCAAATACGGAAAAAGTTGGGAAACTAACTAAGGTGCAAGTTGAAGAAATCGCCAAATTAAAATTAGCGGATTTAAATACCGATGATGTTGCCTCCGGTGCCAAAATTGTGGCCGGCACAGCAAGATCAATGGGAGTAGATGTTGAAAATTAATAATTGACGGTAGAGAATAGACGGTAGAAGATAGTATTTAGAGTGTGGAGGATGGATGATAGAAAGTCCATTTTCTATCATCTAACTTCAAAAAACTATCCTCAACTTTCAATCATCTACAGTCTAGACATTTTTATAATATGGGTAAAGTAAAAACTAGAATTCTTGGGAACGAAGAGGTCGAGGAAAAGCAAAAAAAAGAGCAAAAGCTCTGCCAAGGCTTCTGAGGTCAAGGAAAAGAAAGCTAAAAAAATAGTTGTAAAACTAAGGGGAAAAAAATACTTAGCCGTCAAAAAATTAGTAGACAAAACAAAAACATATCTCTTAAAAGATGCCGTCGATATGTTAAAGAAAATGAAGACAGCAAAGTTTGATGAATCGGTTGAGATTCACATTGTTGTTGATGGGACGGGTCTTAAGGGAGAATTGGAGCTTCCTCATTCAACCGGAAAACAAGTGAAGGTCGCCGTAGTTGATGAAAAATTATTAGGTGAGCTTGAAAAGGGTAGAATGGACTTTGATATTTTAGTTACCCATCCTTCTTTTATGCCAAAACTTGCAAAATTTGCCAAAGTATTAGGTCCAAAAGGATTGATGCCTAATCCAAAAGCTGGGACAATATCGACAAAACCGGAAGATATTGTTAAAAAATTCAGTCGTGGAGTTATGAGATGGAAAACTGAGCCAAAATTTCCACTTATTCACCAGATGATTGGAAAGATTTCATTTCCAGAAAAAAATTTAGTAGAGAATGCAGTTAAATTTATTGAGGTAGTAGGTAAAAAACACATACTGAAGGCTTATATTAAATCTACAATGAGCCCCTCTATAAAACTTGATCTTCAGAGATAATAAGTCCATAAAGTTGAAAGTCTATAAAAGAAATAAAGATGTTTTAACATTGACTTTATAGACCTTAAGGGCTTGATGGACTTTATAGACTAAAGCAGTTTAGATCTTAAATCTTCTCTTCGCAAGATCAACTATAATATCGGAGGAATCTTCGATTGTGAGGTTCGGGCCGGTCCTTAGCACCATATCATAATGATGAGCCTTTTTATGGTTATGATTATATAGTGCTTCGATAAAACGTCTTCTTTCTTCATCTGACTCATTGATTCTTTTTATGGCTTCATTTCGGGATATATCTTCGTAAGTCATTTCCCAGGTAATTCTTTGATTCATATCACAGATAATTCTGATTTTCAAAGAATGGGGGAAGATAAAATTAGCGCCACGTCCCAAAATAATTGCATATCCTTTTTGACCGATTAATGATAGAACTTTAATTAAGTGGCGATAGTATCCGGACATATTTATAAATCGTCTACCGAAGACTTCAGTAACGAGTTCATCAACTAATGGAAGTTTTTTTTCATCAATAGACTTTATTAATTTTTTTTCAAGATGGGCTTCTTTAGCGATCTCATCAATTATCTCCTGATCATACACATGCCACGGGTCACCAAGCCTCTTGGCTATAAGATTTGCGATCGCCTTGCCACCGGAGCCCATCTCACGAGAGATCGTAATAATTGGCAAAGGTCCTTTAGGAGTCACTTTTTCATACTGTGGAAAAGCTAGTTTTGGGAGATTTTGTGAAATAAGCTCGTAAAGCCTTTTCATAGAACAAATTATAGCATAGTTGCTCACGTTCTGTCATCCTGAGCGCGGGAACGAAGTGACCGAGTCGAAGGATCCAGAGTATGTTAAACTTTTATTTATGGATAAAATGGGAAGATTAGTAATGAGGACGAGTGAATTCTGGCAATACTTATCTAAAAATCAAAAAGACCTAATTCTTGAAGGACAGTACTTGATGGAAGATATCATAAAAGACAATGCCTATCAGTTTAAAGACTATTCTTTTTTGGTTTTTCCTTTTGCAAAGGCCTATGAAGGATTTTTAAAACAACTTTTCAAAGATATTAAGTTTATTTCCCGACTTGATTATATCTCAGATCATTTACGCCTGGGAAAGCTAATGTCACCTAATCTGATTAGAAAATTGGGGGAAAGATCACTTTACGAGAAGATAAGAATAAAGACAAATACGGAATTAGCTGACAAAATTTGGCATGTCTGGAAAACAGGCCGAAACCAAATCTTTCACTATTTTCCTCATAACTTGAGAGCGGTCAGTTTTACTGAAGCGTCATTGATTATAAACGAAATATTAAAAACAATGGAAGAAGCACACCAAAAACTTTATATTTAAATTGAAAATTATGAAAGGATTATCATCATCTCAAGCAGAGGCTTTTCTAAAGCAATATGGCCTAAATATCATTTCGGATCAAAAGAAAAAGACTTTTATTCAAAAATTCTTTGAACAGTTTAATAACTTCTTAACAATTTTATTAATCACGGCCGCGTTTTTTTCATTATTTTTAGGTGAAACAATTGATGGTGTGTTGATCATTCTAATAGTTGTTTTAAATGCCGCTTTTGGTCTATATCAAGAAGCCAAGGCAGAAGAATCATTATCTGTCCTTAAAGAAATGACAAGGACGATGGTAAGGGTACTTCGAGATGGTAGACAAGTTGAAATTGAAAGCAAATTTTTGGTTCCGGGTGATGTAGTTTACCTTGAGGAGGGGATTAAGATATCAGCCGACGGAAAAATAATTGAGTCAATTAACTTAGAAATAAATGAATCGGCCTTAACTGGGGAGTCACTCTCTGTTTCAAAGCAAATAGACGAAGAAGTATTTTCAGGAACGATTGTAGCCCGGGGTCGCGGGCTAATGCTCATTGTCAATACTGGAGACTCAACAAAATTCGGAGCAATTGCAAAAAATATTTCAGAAATTAGTGACAGTGCAACACCGCTTCAAAAAAAATTGGAAGGCCTGACACGATTTATTGGCATCGGTGGTATCATACTTTCAGTAATTGTTTTTTTAATATCAATTCTTGAGGGTAGTGGATACTTTCCGGCTTTTTTACTTTCAATTTCGCTAGCAGTCGCCGTTGTCCCGGAAGGGCTTCCGGCCGTTATGACAATTACTCTTGCAATCGGAATGAAAACGATGGCCAAAAAAAAAGCCATTATCAGGAAGCTTTCGGCGATTGAGGCGCTTGGAAGCATCACTTTGATTGCAACTGATAAAACCGGCACTTTAACGACAAACAAGATGCAAGTAAAAGAAATATTTTTTGATAATACTACAAAATCTCAAATCTCAAATCTCAAATCTCAAATAAATTCTAAATTACAAAATAAAAATATTAAATGTTTAGAATTTGAAGATTTGGATTTATTTGGATCTTCGGATTTAGAATTTAATGCTTCGAAGTTATTATTACTAGATGGTATTCTTTGTTCGACCGCCTCACTTGTTTATATTCACGATCATGGAAGTTGGGATGTACTTGGAGATCCTACAGAAGGCGCCTTATTATATTTAGCCCAAAAAGCCGGCATTGACATTGATGAAGAAAGAAAAAAATGGAAACTGATTGAAGAAAAACCATTTGACAGCGTTACAAAAATGATGACGGTCATTGTTAAAAATAACAAATCACTAGCCACTAATCACTCATCATTTTGCTTTTCCAAGGGAGCGCCTGAGTCGATAATAAAAACATCAAATCAAATATTGGTAAATGGTAAGGTACAACAATTAACGGACGTAAAAAAAAGAGAAATAGAAAAATTAGTCGCCAAATGGGCAAAAAGAGGATTAAGAGTACTGGCGTTTTCGTATAAATCCGAAATGCAAAATTCGAAATCCCTGCCTGCCGGCAGGCAAGGCGAAACAAATTCAAATCTCAAATTTCAAATTGAAAGTTCCCAAAAAAATAATATTTTTTTGGGTATGGTTGCGATACATGATGAGCCGCGAGTAGAAGTAAAAGAGGCAGTAATTAAGGCAAGGAGGGCAGGAATAAAAATTGTAATGATAACTGGGGATAATGAGAAAACTGCTGAGGCGGTAGGAGTGTCATCGGGGATTGTAAGGTATGGATCTGAAATTTTAACCGGCTCTCAGCTTGATGAATATTCAGATGAAGAATTATTAAAAATCCTTCCAAAAGTTGCGATATTTGCCCGGACTAATCCTTTTCAAAAACACCGGATTGTTAAACTTTATCAAAGTCTTGGTGAAATAGTCGCCGTCACCGGTGATGGAGTTAATGATGCAATAGCATTAAAACAGGCTGATGTCGGTGTTGCAATGGGTCGAGTTGGGACGGATGTAGCTCGAGAAACGGCTGACATGGTAATTACCGATGATAATTTTGCCACAATCATTACTGCAATTGAAGAGGGAAGGGGGATTATAAATAATATTAAAAATGCCATTAAATATCTGTTATCATGCAATGTCTCTGAAGCCTTTGCTCTAATAATTGGATTAATTTTAGGACTTCCGACCTTATTTTATCCAATACAACTTTTGTATATTAATTTAGTTACTGACGGACTACCGGCTTTAATGCTATCTTTCTCGCCTCGTGACCCAAATGTTATGTCGATAACTCCTGAAAAAGAGATGGTTCTTCTTAAAAAGAAAGATCAATTTTACATATTTTGGGTCGGCTTTTTTGGATCATTATTAGTGGTTGCAGGATTTTATATTTTTGACAAATGGTTTGGTAAACTCGGTGGGACGGCCGCTTTTTCTATTTTGACAATAATTCAATCATTCGTATTTATTGATCTCTGGTTGAGTCACCGCCACATTCATACAAACTTCAGACACTTAATGTCTCCATTATTTTTCTTAGCATTTAGTATCCCATTAGTTCTACAGTTAGGTATTTTAAGCCACCCATTCTCATCTGCGATCTTCAAAGTTTCTCCGGTAAATATATTGACATACGTATATTTCCTAATAATGGCTTCATTTACACTCTTGTTTATAAGAGTAGTAAAAAAAATAGTTAAGATTTAAAACTCAAAGCAGCTTCAATAATCGCTCTTGCATCAATCTTTTCAAATCTGAGGAGTTCTTCGGAGGATCCGGAGCAGGGGATTTTGCGAACACAAAGATGGACAAAGTTTATGGACGATAGACGATTGATGGTAGATGATAGGGGTTGAGGATTGATGATAGAGGATCGATTTTTTTCTATCTTCGATTTTCTATCTTCTACACCTACCTTCCACTTTCTATCATCTATCGTCGTATTTAGCGCTGTTAACACAGCTTCACCGATACCACCGGCTGGGTAGTGATCTTCAACGACGATGATATTTGAATAATTCTTAGTTAGTTGGTTAAGGGTTACTTGGTTAATTGGTTTTACACAATATAAATCAACAACGGTCGTTTCAATATTTTCTTTCGCTAGTTCTTTCTGAGCCTTCAAAGCTTCATGCAGTGTAATCCCCGCCGCAATGATTAGTGTTTTTGACTTTATGGACTTTAAGGACCTTTTGACTTTATGGACTTTAAATCCACCGATTTCAAATTCTTCCTTTTCATCATAGATGATTGGTGTTTTTCCTCTCGTCGTCCTCATGTAAAAAATACCCTCATTTTCAGCCATTATTTTTGTTAATTTTTTTGTTGAAACTGAATCCGATGGATAAAAGATCACTGAATCCAAGATACTTCTCATCATGGCAATATCTTCAAGACCCATCTGGGAGGGGCCGTCAGCTCCAAGTGAAACTCCTGCATGCGAACCAACAATTTTTATTCCCCCCATATAGTCATTTCGCGGGAGAGAAGCGACCGAGAAATCTAGCGAAGCGTTACGTCCCGATTTAATCGGGACTAGATCTCTCACGGAGCTTGTCCTGAGAGAAATCGAAGGGCTCGAGATGACACAAGGTGTTAGTGAATATTGCGCCATTCTAATTTGATCGAACGTCTGGGTTAAAAAAGCGGCAAAGGTCGATACAAAAGGTATATAACCCATTTTTGAGAGCCCTAGTGCGACGCTCATCATATTTTCTTCAGCGATAAACATCTCAAAAAACCGGTCGGGAAAACGGGCCTGAAATTTACTTTCATAGGTTGAATTAGCGACCTCTGCATCAAGGACAACGATGTTGGGATTTTCCTCACCAAGTGAGACTAGAGCATCCCCATAAGCCTCCCGTGTAGCTATGTCAGTGATTCGTGATAAGTGATTAATGATAAGTTTTTTGCTGTAATTTTCTAGTTTGTTTAAAACATTTTGAATTTTGGATTTTTGATTTGATTTTAAATTTAAAATTTCAAATTGAAAATTTGGTTTAGCTATCTTTCCTCTAACCTTAAGGTCAAATTTTCCAAGTTCTTTCAAGGTAGACTTTAATTGATTTTCATCAAGTGTTTTTCCATGCCAATTTTCCTTATCTTCTAAAAACGACACTCCTTTACCTTTTATAGTTCTTGCAATAATCATTGTTGGTCGCTGGTCTTTTACCGTCCGTTTATTTTCTACTTCTTGAAAAGCCTTATCTATCTCTTTAAGGTTATGTCCATTGTTTACAATAATTGTTTTCCATCCGAAAGCTTCAATCTTTTTCTTATAGTCATATACATCCCATCCTTCTTCAGTCTCTCCTTGCTGGCCAAGTCGATTAACATCAATCATCCCGACAAGATTTGAGAGTTTATAATATGAAGCGATTTCCAAAGCCTCCCATACCTGTCCTTCAGCCATCTCAGAGTCACCCATTAATACCCATACTTTAGGCGTTCTTTTTATATTTGATCTTTGTCCGTCAGTTGGCGGATTGATCTTTAATCTTATTCCAAGTGCCATCCCGATTCCAACCGATAAACCTTGGCCTAGACTACCCGTTGCAACGTCGACATATGTAAAAACTGGATTAGGATGACCTTGGAGGCGTGAACCAAATTTTCGAAGAGTCATTAATTCATCATATTTAATTGCTCCAGCTGCGTGATACAATGAATATAAAAGTGGACTGGCGTGACCTTTTGATAAAATAAAACGATCATTAAGGACACTCCTCGCGTGTCTGAGATCAGATTTAAAGAATCCGCCAGCTGGCGGACCGCCAAAGAAAAGAGATGCCATGAGCTCAACGGCAGAAAGGGAAGATGTCGGATGGCCTGATCCAGCCTCAGACGTTGATGTTAAAATATCATAGCGAATTAGCCGACATAAGTTTTTTAGCTTTTTTTCATCCATAATTACAGATTAGCAAATTTATTAGTAAAATATATGACAGGACCTCTTAACCCATTAATCGAATCTTCTCGTAAATCAAGGATAGAGTTTCACAAAATACTTCTTGAAGAGATGATCCCAAAATTATCAGAGCAGATGATTTATGACAAGGGACTTGATACTAGAAGACGGTTCAATTTTAGGGGAAAAACATTGGAAGAGAAACAAGTAAAAATTTTTAATCGATCTGCCTTTATTGCAACCAACGTCGATCATATTAAAAACGAACCAACCTCGACAGATCTTGCTTTTTTGGCATTTGATATTGCAGGGCTCCGTGAAGCTGACAAAGCAGAAGATGGTGAAGGAAATAAAGCCGCCGATTTAATGCTTAATCGGATCGCTTATGCAACTAATATAACTCTCGAAAAGTACAGAAAAGAAAACCTCGATTTGGCAATTAGTTTTGGTCGTTATGGCGGTGATGAATTTATGATCTCAGTGTTGGTCCTTATAGCCAAGAAAAAATCAAAGGCTTAAAAGGTGAAATTCAAAAATCCATAGAAAGTCTAACGGGTTATTATCGTTATCAGGGAGCGGCTCAAGGACTAGAGATTATGGAGAATAAAATATCTTTAAAAAACAATGAAATTCTTGAAATAAAAAGGCCAGACGAAAATCAAAATGACGGTTATGATAGAGAAGTATTTGATTTTTTTCTGAGTAGAGGATTGGTATTATTACCTAAGGATATTGAAAAAATTAAATTAAAATATGAAAAAATTGAAGGACGACAATCTTTCAGCGCATGGGCAAAAGATAATCCAGTTTCAGTTAACTATCCCAAGGTAGTAGTCTCACTAAAAGATAAATTCAACTTTATTGCTAAAAGCTTTCCAGGATTAACCGGAAGAATTAATGATATTTATTCGTCTGCGGAGATAGTCGATCTAAAAAATGGGAAAGACAGTGAAAAAACTAGAGAATTAATACTACTCTTCTTAGAAGAAGTTTTATTTGATAGATTAGTCGGAACTCCAATCATCCCTCCTGAAGAATTTTTTTCCAATCTCGAAAATGGCAAATATGGCAATCTTTTTGGATTTGACGTAAAGTTTGTTAAGGAAGTCAATGATAATGTTAGCTATGTTGATGGCGACATGATGATTAAAACTCTTTGGGATAAAATTAGATTAACGTTAGGGGATCAAGTAGATAAATTCGACATCCAAAGACGAGGAAGTACTTTTATTTTCGCGCTGAAAAAAGGTGAAATTGTCGAAAATAGCATAGTTAATGAGCTAAGACAAATAACATCGCTAATGGTTGAAGTAGGAAGTGAAATGATAGATTTACCTTTAGGCATAGGAGAAATAGTTCCTTCAAGTTCTTTACCGGACATAAATAGAAAAAAACAAGTTAGAGATAGCTATGAAAAACTATTAAATAATCTTGATAGTGATTTTTACAGCAAACTAGCAATGATTTTTAATCAAGATACAAATTTTAATGAATCAATATATAAGTTATGGCAACTAGTATTTCCCCAAAAAGCAAACTTTGAAAATAATATGTTTATCTATGATATTCCTTTATTGGCAAAATTATCCAGATATTTATTTATTGGCAAAAGAGCCAGAGAAAGGTCGGGAAATATGCTGGCCACTATCCAATCCCGAGGAGAATTTAGCCAAGAAGAATTTAACCCTTTAAGAATGATTATGGAAAAAATTAGTAAATATTCATATGGAAAAACTTTGACTCTTGGTGAACTAAATGTATTGTTTCAAATTGCCTGCGGAGTAGTCAATTTTGATTCTTAATTTCTTTGTCATTTTAATTTTTCAAAAAAGCTTTCGCTTTTTTGGAGATGCTTCAAGACTAAAGGAATGAAAAGTTGGACTTGATTTACCATTTTAATATATGCTTCCTCAGTCGTTTCGCTACCTTGATAGATTCTATCGTTAGTTATAGCGTCAAAATAATCAGCCATAGTGATAAATTGGGAAAGTGGTGAGATGTCGTTAGGATCAACCTTATAATATCCATTCCCTTTCTGTCTTTCGTGATGAAGTGCTGAAATATACGCAAGATGTCTTGTTTGGGGAATCAAAGAAAGGATATAGCCTGTAAAATGTGTGTGATCGCGAGTAATCTCTATATCTCTAATGCCTCTTTGACCATTTTGGCTGTCGAGGATAGAATTTGGGATAACAATTTTACCAATATCATGAAGAAGAGCGCTGTAATATAGATCTGTTAACTCCTTTTGTGTAAAAGCATTTTCCGGATTTTTTAAACCATAGTCAAAAGCAAGATTATAAGTCATTTTAGCAACTCTTCTGCTATGATCGGCATAAGTTTTGTTATGAATATCAAGAAGCGGCAATAAATATTCATTAGTTACCTGATCAAGGCTTATATGAGAGGGGATTGATCTTTTAAAAAGATCCTCAACACTTTCATTTATTATTTTTGGGATACCTTTTTTACCAATTATTTTTTTTGTCCACAGGTCATCAAGACGTTTTTCCAAAAGAGTGTATTTAAACATCAATTGCTCAGGAGTTTTTGGTAAGGGTGATTGAATAATTTCGTTATGACCTGATACACGTAAAATTCGAGATGTTTCAATTTGGGCCATGTTAGTGGGATATTATATCATCCCACCTCTGAAGTGTAAAATATTTACTAATCAATTACAGGAAGAACCAATAGCCTTGCAGGTTTTATCACATGAGTAATAACCACAAGTACTGTTTTTATAATTACATGTTTCAATAGTTGTTTCTGAAAAACAATATGATTTTTGTGAAGTCTGAGATGAGCAATTTTTATTTAAAATACAATAATCATATGACCCGGATTCAAATATAAAGTTAGGAATATTAACTTGAATCCAGTTAGCATAGCTTATTACCGAAGTAAAAGTTCCAGAGTCGAATAAAAAAAAGTTTGGACATCTCGAAGATGACATAATTCCTATCTGTAGTAACCTTTTTTTATTTAAAGCTAGAGGACTGCCGGAATCACCATCACAACCTGAGGACTTATTGTAAAAAGATGCTCCTGAATTTGCATTAAAAAGCGCCGACGGTACAGTATTTTTGACGAAGAATAATTTAGTTTTCATTAAATCAGTATTATTTTTACTTTTTTCAGTAATTCCAAAACCGATTAATACTGCTGTGTTTCCATTTTTAGTGGCGTCCTCTTCATTTTTACTACTATAGAAGTTTTCTGGATAATCTTTATAATCGATTATTCCATCCATGTTTCTATCAGTATTTGGATTAGGTATAGATATAGTTGGAATTCCTCTGGCAGACTTTGTAAGGTGTAATAAGGCAATATCAAAATACCCAGGTGTTTTATTTTGGTAATTTTGATTAATAATAACCTTATCAACATAAGAAGTATGGAGCGCTAATAGCTCTTTATTAATATGATTGAGTCCAATAATTACAGATACTTTTTTACTATCAATCACTTTATTACTTCCGTCGTATAAACAATGCGCAGCAGTTAAGACATACTCCTCATGGATTAAAGACCCTCCGCATTTTGAATAGCCATTATTAATTACAACATTATATGGAAATTCATTATCTCTGGCCATTTCACCATAGTAAATAGACGGATTACTCGCTTTTGCTGTAGTTGTCTTTCTGTTAAGAATACTTTTTATGCCGATATAAAAACTCAAAAAAAATACAAACAGCATTATTAAAAATAAATATTTTTTATCAAAACAAAAATTATTCTTCATCTAGGTTAAAAAAGTATTACTTAATGTTAATTTACTACAAAAAGGTTAATTATATTAATGCATTCCTGAACGGTTGATCTAACGGCATCGTTTATTTTATCCTTATCTTTAAATTTACTAGATATGCTTAAAAGTCGTCCTTTAATCTGATTAAGCTCATCGAAAGCTAATGCGTCTTTATTATATCCACAAAATGAGTCGATGAACCCAACTAACGTAGTAAGGTTGGATCCTCGATAACGATTAATTGCCATGATATTGTTTACTTCATCATTCCAACCTGATGAATTATCTAGCTCGTCTTGAAAGAGTCTAAGAGTCATCATAATTCCTTGTTTCCACGGTTGTCTTTCTAATGCATGACTTATTAAGCCGTCATCAATAATTGGAGCCTGTAGGTATCTTTTACTAACATCAAGTATTGCTGCTAGTGATTGTCTTCCGGGACCCTGAATTCCACTCGGAATAACGGTTGTTCTATTTACAGCTTCTAAGTCGCTAGGTAAAGGATTGGTAATAACGAATGGTTTTGGGGCTATAATATCAGGAATGTTATTTCCGTCACGGCTAATTATGTGAACTTTTGGAGGATTCAAAAAAATTTGAGACGCTAATTCTTCAGGATCAGTATTAGCCTTAATAAAATCAATATGTGACAAATCTTTATTGTCTAATAAATCTCTTGGAAATTGTTTCAATATTGCTTTTATCGGAAATTTTTCAGTTACAGATCCGACAAGCTCATAAAACCTATTTGAAATTTGTGCTAGAGTTTCTTTGGTATTTGTTACTTTTTCACCTACCATTTAATTTTTCAAAAACTAATCTTCAAGCGTTGATATATCACCCACAGGTTGGCCGAGCTCCTGGGCTTTAAGGACCCGTCTCATTATTTTTCCAGACCTGGTTTTTGGTAGTTTGTCAACAAAATCGATTTCATCCGGAGTTGCGATCGGCCCGATTAATTTACGGACGGTCATAACTAGTTCTTTTTTTAACTCTTCAGTCGGCTCAACACCTTGTTTTAGTATCACAAAAGCCTTAATAGATTCACCTTTAATCTCATGTGGTTTACCGATGACAGCCGCCTCAGCCACTTTAGTATTACTGACAAAAGCAGATTCAAGCTCAGCCGATCCCAGGCGGTGGCCAGAAACTTTAATAACATCATCATTTCGGCCGACGATCCAAAAGTATCCGTCTGCATCAATTTTGGCGGAATCTCCAGCAAAATATATAAAATCTTGGAAGTTGGAAGATGGGTTTGGAAACGGGTTAGGAGGCTGGAAATTAGAAATTGGATTTATTTCTGTTTTCTTCTCACTATTTTCTTGACCCGCTTCCACACCATCCTTCTGCATTTTTATCTTTTCAAAATAAGTTTCTTTATATCTCGTCGGATTATTATAGACGTCGAGAAACATCGAAGGCCATGGCTTTTTAATAATTAAGTATCCTTGAGTATCGGGAGGGACTTTTTTTCCATGATCATCGACGACGTCAGCTTCAACCCCAAAGAAAGGCTTAAAAGCGCTTCCCGGCTTTAAACCTACTGAGGGGACTGGCGTAATCATATGCATTCCGGTTTCAGTCTGCCACCAGGTATCCATTATAGGTAATTTTTCACGTCCGACGTGTTTATAAAACCACATCCAAGCTTCAGGATTGATTGGCTCACCAACTGACCCCAATATTTTTAGAGTAGATAAATCATATTTTTTAAGATGATCTTCACCAAATTTCATGAGAGCTCGGATCGCTGTTGGCGCGGTATAAAACTTTGTAACTTTATATTTATCGATTAACCTCCACCAGATTTCAATATCGGGAAAATCAGGCGTCCCCTCATAGACAAAAGTAGTAATTCCATTTATGAGCGGCCCATAAAGAATATATGAGTGGCCGGTGATCCAGCCAGCGTCAGCTGTCGACCAGAAGATATCTGATTGATTAGACGATAGTGGATCGATGGTAGAGGATAGGGGTTGAGGATTGAGGTTAGAAGATTGATTTTCTATCTTCAACTTTCTATCTTCTACTTCTACCTTCAATTCTCTATTATCTACCGTCGTTCCTTTTATATCAAATACATATTTTAAAGTTGCATAAATCCCGACCATGTAACCGCCGTGGCCATGGATTATTCCTTTTGGCTTACCTGTGGTCCCTGATGTATAAAGAACGAATGAGGGATCATTTGACTCCATAATTTGGGTCGAGCAGAGAGTATCTTGATGAGCAACAAGTTCATGCCACCAAATATCTCGATTTTCTTTCATTTCCACGTCATTTTTTCCATGTTTTATTACAATCACTTTTTCGACCCGGGGGAGTGATGAAACTACCAAATCAACGGTTTTTTTTGTTTCGATAAATTTTTTACCATATGGATAACCATCGGCACAAATTATTATTTTAGAATCGGCATCCTCGATCCGATTTTTCAAAGCATCGGCCGAGAAGCCGGAGTAGACGACTGAGTGAACGGCGCCAATTTTAAGACAGCTAAGCATGGCGATAAACTGCTCGGGGATCCGGGGGAGATAAATAGTGACCTTATCACCTTTTTTAACACCAAGCGACCGCATACCATTTGCAAATTTACAAACTTCATCATTTAGTTGTTTATAGGTGTATTTCCGGTCTGTCCCATCCTGGGCGACCCAGATAAGGGCTAGTTTTTCCGCAACATCTGTCTTTTGCCAGCGGTCAAGAGCGTTATAAACAATGTTGGTTTCCCCGCCTACAAACCAGCGGGCATAAGGGTATTTCCAGTCTAAGACTTTATTCCAAGGCTTAAACCATGAAAGCTCCCGGGCAATATTTTCCCAGTAAGCTTCAGGGTGTTCAATAGATTCACGATATAATTTTTCGTAATCTTTAGTATAGGAATTTTCAAGGGTTTCCGGTTTCGGATTAATTAACATAGGTTCATTTTGACGGAAAAAAAATCAAAAAGCAAGGGAAAGTAATAGTAAAAACATACAATTCTTTAAATGAAAAAAGGGGATGTTTAGGAAACAATAGATTATCGAATTATTTATTATCCATTCTCTTTAATTGTCTACTTACGGCGGTTAATATTCCATCGAGTTCTTTTTGTGTCATATCAGGGGCAGGAGCTATCCTTATAGAATCTTTTCCTGCTCTTAAAAAAATAATATGCTCATTATCCTTCATAAAATTCCAGAATTTTTCACGTTCACCGTTTGACGGAAAACTCCAAGCAAGATAGCCAGTATCCTCCCTCATTCTAACTTTTTGAAGGATATCTGGATGTACCTCGGAAAGAGTTTGCAATCCTGCGTAGAGCTTATATGATCTTTCAAATAAATTTTCCCAGAGTTTTTTATCTTGGATTGTTTGCATCACCATCATTCCACTTAACATATCATGCATAGATGAAGTGTGCGTCCCACCCAGTCGTTGGGGCCCTTTTTCTCTTATAAATTCAGGATTTAATCCTAATTCTTTTATTTTTTCAAGATCATAAACTGATCCATTAGCATGAAAGACCTTTCCGAAAGTAGTGATATGGGCGTATTTCAAGACCTCTTCAGTGAAGGGAGAGGCTGATCCATCAGGATTTATTGTCCAGGACCGGCCGCTCATCTGCACGTTATCAACTATTAGTAATTTACCATTTTTTTGGCAAATTTCATTTAGACGACGTAACGCATTTGGGTTGACGAGTCTTGCCCCACCTTCAGCTTGAAAAGGATATTCTATAATGACATATGCGTGTTCATCCTGAGCCATTGATCTTTCAACTTGAGCCATTGATTGTTCAAATAATTCTTCAGTACCATTTTCATCAACGGATCCATCTTGGTTATAAATTATAATGGGCGCTTCTTCGACTCGGGTAATTTTATTATTCCATTTGTGGCCTGTTTTTTCCTTATTTGATGTTCCATCTGCAGGATCATCGTATCGGCCATGAAAAGCCCCTCCAAAAGCTATTCCTTTCAATTGATTTTCTTCAATGGTCTTTCCCTCTTTTAAGTATTTTTCGGCAACAAGACCTTTAGCATTGTCAATTGCATCAGCTACTCCCAAAACACCGGCACTTACTGGTAGTACAGTAAAATTCGATTCCTTTTCTTTATCTCCTCTTGAAAAAAACTCCTGCATCATCTTTACAAATGAAGCCTGAATCTCAGTTGTAATTTCGGTTGGAGTTGGTTTTTCAAAAGATAAAGCTCCCAAAAAAAGCAAAAGATTATTTTCATCAAGTTCTTGATGTTTTTTTGGCCACTGGGGTGCGAATTATTTTCGAGAAAATTTTCATCCTGAGCAAGCGCAATTCTACCTCTCTCCATTATCTTTTGAAGCATCGGATTCAAGGAGACGGCAAAGCTTGGAGCAGTTTCAAATAATGGAGGAGCTTCAAATAATGTTCTTACCTCTTTAGGAGTTGCTGTAACTGCTTTGGACATATATTAAAAACTACAGACGTTTGGAATATTGTAACAAAAAGTTATCAGTTGTCAATTATTACCATTCTTGTATAAGTAAGAGAGGTTATTAAAAACAATGGGGAGGTTGAAAATTAGAATTAGGTTGATATAATAAAGTAATCTATGACTCTAGAAAAATTTGGCGCTGGTATTCCAAACGGTTGATATCAAGTTGATTTAGGTTGATAAGAAAGACGAAGCTTAGTACGTAGAAACGACAGAAAGTTGTAATACTTC
>LBQC01000007.1:0-22055 GCA_000990565.1 Candidatus Roizmanbacteria bacterium GW2011_GWA2_35_19
GTTTTACCATTGGATTCAATATTTGCGCTGCAGTGCATCGGGAAAACATCCGATTGTGGTAATAGGTAATTCATATAGGAGAAAACAGATTTTTTTATTTCTCCTGCATATTTTGATCCACCGATTAAAATTGTTTTTTCGTGAATATTTAAAACGATGAAAGCTTCAGAATTTGTACCATCAGATTTTGGATTTGATGTCACCGATGGAGCACAATAGACCGTCAAGTCTTGGGTAAATTTTTTGAGTTGAGATTGACTAAGTCTTCTAAATAAGTGGGTCGCAAACAAAGCCTGATACGCAAATTCGCAGTAAACACGGACTTTAATGTTGTGTTTTTTCGAAGCTCCAACCTGGGCATCAATAATAAAAACTTCTTTCTGTTTTTCAAAAAAAACATCAATTTTTGATTTTAATTTCGCGAAAGACTCTTTTGATATTGGGACGTTCACCTTGCCCCAGTTGATTTTATCGTGTATCTCTGGAGTGTCAACAATAAATTTATCGTGAGGAGAACGACCTGTATATTTACCAGTATTAACGACAAGTGATCCTGTTTTAGAAGAAACCCCCTCTTTTCTTTCGAGGGTCTTTTTAATTAGAAAGTTAATGGAAGGATTACGAAAAACTCTCGCACCTTTCATTTTTGTATTATACACTCTTTTCAAGATTTTGTCTGGTTTTTAATTGATGCAATGACATTATCGACTTCGTTATTTGATGCTAGATAAAAATGCTTTACTACTTTCATTTCATCATCGAATTCATACACTAACGGAATACAGTAAGGCACATTGACTTTTACAATTTCAGAATCAGAAATATTCTCAAGATATTTAATTATTGCACGAAGACTATTATGATGGCCTGATAAAATAACTTTTTTTCCATCTTTTATTTCCGATAAAACTTTGTTTTTAAAATAGGGGACCGAGCGCTCATAAGTATCCTTAAGTGATTCGCCCGAGGGAAGAAGCGAGGGGTCGACACCTTTATACAGTGGATCGTGACTTGGATGACGGGGATCATCTAATGTAACTTTAGGAGGGGGAATATCATAACTGCGGCGCCAGATATTTACTTGATCAATCCCATATTTCTGAACGGTTTCCGCTTTATTTAATGTCTGAAGAGTCCCGTAGTGGCGCTCGTTAAGGTGCCAGTCTTTTATGATGGGAATGTTTTGTTGACCTAAAACATCAAGAACGGTCTCAAGCGTCCTAATTCCCCTTTTTAAATATGAAGTAAAGCCGATATCAAAATTATAGTTATTCTCTTTAAGGCGAAGAGCATATTTTTTAGTCATTTCAATCCCCTCGGGGGCCAGATCAATATCTGTCCAACCAGTGAATCTAGTTGTCCACTCAGTCAAACCATGACGAACAATTACAAGTGTTTTCATAGGTAAAAACTAGAAAATGGAAATTTGGTTTGGAAACGAGTTAGGAATTTAGTAATTGGATTTTTTCTAACTTCTATTTTCAAACTTCATAACCAGCTTCTATAACTATCTTCTATATTCCATTTTCAATCTCCAATAACCGATTGTATTTAGCTACTCTATCTGATCTTGCTGGGGCGCCGGTTTTTAAAAAATCGGCTGCACTAGCATAGGCTAGGTCGGCAATAAAAGAATCCTCAGTTTCGCCAGACCGGTGAGATACAGCTACGGCCCAACCATATTTTTTAGCAAGTTTTATAGCCTCAACGGTTTCTTTTACAGTTCCAATTTGATTTGGTTTAATAATTACTGCGTTTGCTGATTTTTTATCTTGTCCGATTTTCATTCTTTTGGTGTTGGTACAGAAAAGATCATCACCAACAAGTAAGTTATTTGGATTAAGTAGTGATTTGAATTTAGTCCAATTTTCCCAGTCGTCTTCGTCAAATACATCTTCAAATGAATAAACTAGGTATTTTTTTTCCAGTTCCAGATAATATTTTATTAACTCATCTCCATTAATTTCTTTACTATCTTTTTTTAAAGTATATTTTCCCGCAGAAAAAAATTCTGAAGCCGCCCCATCAATTGCCAATTTATAGTCCCTACCATTTATATGTCCGGCTCGGTTACCTGAGGCTATTATTAATTCAAACGCTTCATCATTTGAATTTAAAGCCGGTGAAAAACCACCTTCATCACCAACCAAGGTTGATAGTTTTTTTTCTTTAAGGATTTTTTGTATTGTGTGATAAATTTCTGACACCAATCTTATTGATTCAGAAACTAGCTGTCTTTGAGGGATGATAATAAATTCCTGAATATCAAAATTCCAATTTGCGTGTTTTCCACCATTAACAACATTGAACATAATCTTTGGCATTTCCGGGGGAAAACCAAAATAATATTGGTTTAAATATCTCCAAATAGATATCTTTTGAGAAATTGCCAATACTTTTATTAGGGATTGAGAAACTGATAAAATCGCATTTGCGCCAAGGACTGATTTATTTTTTGAATGATCAAGATCAAGCATTAGTTCATCAATTGTTTTTGGGTCAGCCTCCTTATCAATGATGGCCTTACTTATTAATTCATTGACATTATTTACCGCTTTTAGGACACCATTACCTTGATATCTTTTTGAATCAAGATCCCTTAGCTCTACTGCTTCATGAGATCCAGTTGAGGCGCCTGATGGGACCGATGATGATCCAATTGTTCCATCTTCCAAAGTAACAAAAGTTCTCAAGGTAGGATTACCGCGGGAATCAAGTATCTCAATCGCTTTGATATTTTTAATTTTCATAACTAAGTTTAAGTAAATTTTAACAGATAATCGACATGATTTTTTAAGTCATTTGTTTTAGTTAGATAGCTCCCAGGACAAATGTAGTCTGGCTTATATTTTAAGGAATCTATTAAGGGAAGAGTTTTTTCATTGACTGCTCCATCGAGGAATAATTCATTCCTATAACCAGATTTTCTTAATTGTTCAAACATATTGAGCGCATCAGGTATAAAGGGCTTACCCTGTGCGCCGGGAACAATCGACATAATTTGAATGAGGGGGATATCATTTAGGGCATAATGACCTGTTAAGTCAGAAACATGATCCTGAGGATTAAGAACGAGACCTATATTAAACAGTGAATAGTGACTAGTGATTAGTGATAAGTTAGGGTATAAATCAAAATGAATAAAGATGTTTTTTATTGTTATTATATTTTTCAATTTTTCCAATTTTTCTATTTCCTTTTCATAATCTTTCACCATTAGGTGAAAATCAAAAATGAGGTTAGTTGGGAGTTTGGTTACTTGGTTGCTTAGATAATTGATGAATTCGTCAAGAGAGGCGGTTTTATTATCTACATAAATCCCATCGGAGAAGTCGAGTTGAAAATATTTAAAATACGGAGAAAGTCTTATGATCTGAGAGATATATCCCTCAGCCTTAGGCTCGAGAATAGATGGACAGATTTGCATGGATTTAATATTACCACGTGAAGTATACCAATCGTAGCTCATTTTACAAAAATAAACTCAAAAATGAGCGTACGAATGGTTATACTCGCAGCAATTCTAATTGCGAAGGGTATATAATAATCTCAAATGTCACTGAAATTATTTTCAGAATTTGTCTCGATCCAGTCAGTAGCGACTGATAAAAAAAGACGCGGTGAAATATTGAAAGCAGTAAGTTTTTTAAAAAGAGAGCTGGAGCTTATAGGATTTAAGGTAGTAATTATTAAAAATAATATTGGCTCTCCTCCGCTTGTTGTAGCAACCTATCAGATATACGACGATCGTCTCATAGCTAATAAGCAGAAGACAATTGGTGTTTATGCTCATTATGATGTTCAACCAGAAGACCCAGTTTTAAAATGGGAAACTCCACCATTTAATTTGACGGTAAAAAACAAAAAGATATATGGTCGGGGGACGGCTGATGATAAGGGGCATGTAATTCAGACGATTATTGCAGCAAAAAAACTAATAGCAGGCAATAAATTAAAAAATAATTTAGTTTTTATATTTGAGGGGGAAGAGGAAATTGGAAGTCCGAATTTTCAGGAGTTGATCAATAAGGCTAAAAAAGAAGCCGGGGAAGCGGATGTTTTTTATATGCTTGACTTCGGAATGGAGTCGTCCGACCGCCCAGAAATATTTTTCGGGTTAAGAGGTCTCATTGCTTTTGAGCTAACTCTTTTTACTGGGAAAAAAGATCTTCACTCCGGTGTTTATGGAAACCGTGTTTATAATCCAATAAATCTACTGGCTAATTTATTAGCAAAAGTAAAAGACCAGAAAACCGGCCATATTTTAATACCTGATTTTTATGAAAAAATAAGGAAACCTACTAAAATTGAAATGGAAAACCTAATATTAAAAATGCAGTCAGACGAAGAACTTAAGAATGAGGCTGAAGTTTTTTCCACCACGTCAATTGATAAAAAACATCCCTCACTTTCATCTAAAATATATCCCTCTTTTGATATCAACGGGATTTATGGGGGATACATGGGTGAGGGCGTCAAGACGGTCATTCCATATCAGACAACGGCAAAATTTTCTTTTAGGTTAATTGAAAATCAAACCCCTGATGAAATTGAAAAAATGGCAAAAAAATTTATTGTCAATAATTTGCCCAAAGGAGTTAAATTCACTCTAAAGATCTTAGGGAAACTCGAGCCTTTTTATAACGACGTCAGTAATCAATATGTCAAAAAAACGGCCGAAATATTAAAAAACTATTTTGGCGCTGACCCTTTCTTTTCAAGGACGGGTGGCTCAATCGGAGCAGCAGCGATCCTAGCAAAAACTTTCAATAAGCCATTAATTCTAACCGGCTTCACTTTGGCCGACTGCAATATCCATTCGCCTAACGAAAACTACGATGAAGGAATGTTTTATAAAGGTATTAAGGTATTGGAAAAAATCTTCGCCCAGTAAAGCTCCATTCACCACTGCTTGTAGCATATAGTCCATAGACTAATATCATCATCAATGATTTAATAAGCCAATAAGTACCAATAAATACCAATGAAAAATGACCTGTTATATTATCTTTTCTTTTCTCATTTTTTGGGAATTGGGCCGATGAAGTTGGCGTCGATTATGGCAGTGCGCGGCAGCATAAAGAGAGCTTATGAAACAAATCAAAAGGAGTTGGAAACAATAATCGGAATGAAATTAGCTCAGAAATTTATTGACTTTCGGAAAAGATTTGACCCGGTCAAAAAATATGACGATCTGAAGAAAAAAAATATAAAAATCATTTGTATTGCCGATAAAAATTATCCAAATTCACTAAAACAGATTTCCGACCCACCGATTTGCATATATGTTAAGGGCGAGCTTGATTCATTAACTCAATTTACTTTAGCGATTGTTGGGACAAGACTACCGACCGTTTATGGCCAACAAGTGGCTTATAGATTTTCAAGGGAACTGGCCGAAGCGGGATTCACAATTGTCTCAGGAATGGCGCTTGGGATCGATGCAGTTGCACATCGTGCAACACTTGATGCCCAGCGGAAAACAATTGCTGTTTTAGGCTGCGGAGTCGATATTATTTATCCGGCTGCGAACAGATTTCTATATGAAAGAATTATAGAAAATGGGGCAGTGATTTCTGAGTTTCCACCCGGCCACATGGTAATTAAAGGGCTTTTTATTGCCAGAAACAGAATTATCTCTGCATTGTCTTGTGGGGTTTTGGTAGTTGAGGGAAGTGAGCGGTCTGGGGCTTTAATAACGGCTAGATATGCGGCTGAACAAGGTAAAGAAGTCTTCGCGGTGCCATCAGCAATTACTTCAAATATGTCATCAGCACCCAATATTTTAATTAAGCAAGGAGCGAAATTAATTACATCAACCGCCGATATATTTGAAGAATTAAATATTAAAATAACCCCAAAAAAAACCGAAGATATTAACGATAAATTAAATGAAGAAGAGAGGGTTATTTACTTATTCTTAAAAGAAAACCCTTCAACGGTCGATGAAATAACACGATCACTCATGAAACCAACAAGCAATATATTAAATGTATTAAGCGTAATGGAGATTAAAGGTGTTATAGAAAAGAATAATGAGAGAAAATACCAGATTAAGATATATTAAGCCAAATTAACTAACTTATCTGCTTCCGCATTTTCCTCCCGGGGGATGTGGGAGTAGGCGATTGGAAGGCTTATTTCTTGCTCAAGGACCCTGATTTTTAGTATATATTCTTTGATTTTTCCGTTTTTCACTTTAAAAAGCCCATTGACCTGATTAACCATCAGTCTTGAATCGCTGAAGAATTGTATTTGTTTGATATCTTGAAAATTTGGAACTTTAAATTTGTTTGGATCTTGAGATTTAGGATTTATGATTTGGAGCGCTTTAATTAGGGCTAAATATTCCGCATCGTTGTTTGTAGCGATGCCGATTGATTCTTTGTGTTTAAAAACTATTTTATTATCGAGATAAAATACGATTCCAATTGAAGATGGCCCCGGATTCCCCTTCGACCCACCATCTGTAAATACCTTAAGCGTCATAAAGGATAATTATACATTAAATAAATAGCCTTTCATAACACTCTCCCTACGACCTCGGAGGTCGTGGGGGCGCTGATTTAATCGATTAGAAACTTCTTAATTTGCTTTAATTTCTTTTGATAGTCAACATTGTTTTCAACAAACTTTTTATAGGTATCTGTGCTTCTTATAGAAATTTCTTTAATATTCTCCAAAATTTCGTTGTTTTCAATAAAATCTTTATACGAAGAATATCTCCAATTTTCCGGTTTAGCTATAAGATTACTTGTGGTTGGATTAATATGTATATACCTCGATACGTGTAATAATTGCTCATTATTTTTTATTCTTACAGCTTTGAAAGATCCCTGCCACAATGGGCCCTTACGATTGTATTTCAAATTAAAAAATCTGGAATAACTATTTTCGACCGTTCCTAAATATTTAGAAAAGTCACCTTTTATTATTTTTAATAACAAGTGATAATGATCAGGCATGAGGCAATAAGAAAGAATTTTTATTATTGAGTTTTGTTTTGGGATAATTATATTAGGACAAAAATCTTTGTTTTTGGTTAGAAATATCCCCAAGCTTTTTGTTTGGTACTCTTGGTTATAAAAATCTATTGCCTGTATAAATCTATAGCAACTGTCATCGTATTGAAAGATACCGAAATTTGAAATGCTCTTATTAAAAACGTGATAAATTAAACCTTCTGAAAATTTTTCTTTCCTTCTCATAACTATTTTATAGTTATAAGTAATTTAAATGTCTATGGATTATATGCTACAAGTAGTAACTTTTAGGCCATTTTATCAATCTAATAAGCTCGATATACCAGCCTCCCCACGACCTCCGAGGTCGTGGGGGATTAAAAATACTCATAGACAACTTTCCAGAAAAAAATATTTTCATAACCGGTTCGACATCTTTACGGCTTTCAAGGGGAGTCTCTGAGACATTGACAGGAAGAACTATAAAATATTATCTTTACCCACTTTCGACAGTTGAAATGACCGCCGGGAAAGCAAATATAGAAAAGCAATATTTTTTACCCGAACAATTGATCTTTGGAGGTTATCCATATATCCAAGATTTATCAACGGTCGAAGATAAAAAAAGATATTTGATTTCAATTATTGATGATTATTTATTTCAAGATATTCTGGATTTAGAGGAAATAGCCGTAACTGATAATCTGAGAAAATTAACGACTTTACTTGCCTATCAAATTGGACAAGAAGTTTCCTTTAATGAATTGAGTTTGAATTTAAAAATTGACACTAAAACAGTCATTCGTTACATTGATCTTTTAAAACAAGGTTTTATAATTTTTGAAGTTGGAGCTTTTTCAAAAAATCTTCGCAAGGAAGTGGTAAAAAATAAAAAATATTATTTTTGGGATTTAGGTATTAGAAATGCTTTGCTTGGGTCATTTACACCACTTGAAACAAGGGGTGATATAGGTTTTTTGTGGGAAAATTTTCTTGCCGTAGAACGGACTAAAAAAAATCACTATGAAGGCAGAACTGTCCAAACATATTTTTGGCGAACTTATGATAATGCCGAGATTGATTGGATTGAAGTCAATGATCAAAAAATAAGTGCATATGAATTTAAGTGGCGGTCAGAAAAAGGCAAGACTCCAAAGTCCTTTTTTGAGAATTATAAAGAAAAAATCACAGTCGTAAATAAAAATAATTATTTTAATTTTATCGCGTAGTTCTCCGTTGGCCCTGCTCTGTTGACGGCGTCTGGTTCATGGGAAGACAATTTAGGGATGAATGAGAGGGATTTTGTCTATTGACAGTTTGTACAATATTTTGTACAATCAGTTTATATGAATACAATTGCTATTTCTCAATTCCGGGCAGATTTACCTAAATTAATTAATGATGTTGATGTTTACATGAAGCGCTTAATAATAACTGTGTCTGGTAAATCAAAAGCCGTCGTTATGAGCATGGAAGAGCTGGAATCCTTAGAGGAAACTGCTAAAATCATGTCAATCCCTGGTGCAAAGGCAAGCATAATGAGAGGTTATAAACAAGCAAAAATGAATCAGGGGATTTCTTTTAAAAAGTTAGTAAAATAACTCATGGTCGTTCTTCTTACAAAAGAAGCTCAGAAACAATATAATAAGTTAATAAAAACAGATAAGATAAAAATCGACAAAAAAATCTTGTTGTTATTTAGCGATTCATCTGCCGGGAAAAAATTATCAAGCGAATTTAAAGGGAAGTGTTCACTTAAAGCTTGGCCTTATAGAATAATTTACATTGTTGAAGAAAGTAAAAAGGCTATTTGGATTCTTTCAATTATCCACCGTCAAGGAGCTTATAAAAACTAGCCTCATCCAACCTACGCGGTTGTATGGGACACTCTTTATAAAGACAGTCTTAAATAAGACTGTCTTTGTTTAAAAAAATAATCCCCAAAACCTGAAGAAAATTTGGGGAATTTACTTTCATTTACATATTTGAAACGGCCGTTGGGGATAAGCGAGGCTGATTTTAACTAATCTTTCAATCTCTTTCTTATCTTTACCCACTGTAGTTTCAACGTAAGTGGGTTTCTGCTAAAATTTAGGGATGAATGCGATTGAACTTGCTCCTGTTTTGCGCAGACTAGAAAATAACTTTTCTGAACATCTTAAAGGAAAACGATACAATAAAATAAAATCCTTAATTGGAGAAATGGCAAAAAAATATTATCTTGATTTTAATTCGTTTAATCAAAATATCTCCTATAATCTTCAAAAACTTCAGGAAAACCCAGGTGTTTATGGAGAACAAGCCCAAGACAATCTAATAGCCTTTCTTTTTTTACAAAATGCTAAGCGATTCAGTAAATTTGATTTCGCTTCCAAAGGAGAAATCACACTTGATAGAAGAGACGAGCGGCAAATCCAAGCAGTTATTGGCCTTCTTGAGGGCAAACATCTACATATGGGGACTGGGGAGGGAAAGTCATCGGTTATTTTTCCGATCACTGCTCTAGTCAAAGCCCTAACTTCTGGAAGTCAAAGCGTTGTACTTTCCACACCTGACGAAGTAAATTTAGCCGATCTGAAAAAATATACAGAATCTTTTATTTCCGAAATAAAAAGAAGCGGGGTCATTCTCCCGGAAATTAGTTTTATTCAACAAGAAGAACATGGTGAAGAAAAAGCGATTATTGAACTTAAAAAAAGAATGAATGTCGAAGCAATAATTTATGGAAAATACTCACCAGAAACAGAAAAAGAAATAAAAAAAATTTATTGGCAAAAAAAATTAAATTTAGTAAAAAATACCGAGGAAGAAGACATAATAACAAAGTTAAAGAAAACAAAGGGACCAAAAATAGTATTGGCAACCGACCGCGATCTTGTATTTAGCTACTCTGCAAACCCTAATGAATTTTTACATCATATTAATGATATTTATATGGATGAGGCAGACATTCCATATAATCGAAAATCACCCTATGCAGTCAGCCAAGAGTCATATTTAACCCTACCTGAAAACATCGAAGAATCTTTAAACACATGGGTAGTAAATTATTTAATTTATCACTTTCTTGATAAGAAAAAAGACTTTGTAAAAGAAAAGGGCTCTTATTCTTTGACTGAAAAGGCAATGGAAAAACTAGACAGTCTAAAATTTAACCAAATTTTTGACGCTTATCAACAAGGAATAAAATTAAATAGCGACCAGAAAAAGATTATCCATAATTTTGAAAATGCTTTAAGATTTATCCTGAAAGATTCAAGCATATCTGCCAAACAGTCAAAAATTCTAAAACAAAAACTCATTAACAATCTTAAAGACCCTTCCTGGCAAACTAATCAAGAAGAAATGGGCTATTTTAGAAGAATTGGAGTCAAGATCTCAAAGCTTATCAATAGGAAAAACATTGACTATCTTCTTGATAATAGTCAGGAAATAGCCATAAGAGATAGCTACACCGACCAAATACTTGAATCACATGAATATTCTCCTGAAGAAAAAATCGCCGTCTCTGCAATAGAAGGAAAATTCAAATTAGTATCACTTTATAAAGAATCATCAACAAATCTTCGCTTTGAAAGCTTTGTTAAATCAATAGGGTCGAGGCTCCATTGTGCTTCTGGTACTCTTAAATATCCAGATCCAGAAACAAAAAAAATCGAAAATAGCCGATTTGCGAGTTTTTTAAAAGAATATACAGGTAATGATATTTTAACTATAATTCCTCCGGAAATAAAAAACTTACCTGATCCAGAGCTATATTCTACCGATGAAGAAACAGTCAATAAATTAGTTGAAAAAACCGAAGGAAAAAAACCAACTTTAATTGTTAGCAATAATATTACTGATAGTCTAAATATTTATAATCAACTTCAACAAAAATTTGGCAAAGATCAAGTGGTTTATATCGAAAGCAAACCTTCCAGCTCAAAGAAAATAATTGAATATAACAATCGAGTAAAACAAGCTTATACCGATCTAGCTGATGGAAGGATAAAGATTATAGTTTCTTCAGGAGCGGCTGGTTTTGCCGTCAATATCCTAAAAAGCGATCAAGCGCCCCCAGAAAATCTTCACATTACTATTCATAATCTTCCGTCAAACAGAGCCCAGATTATGCAAATTCTAGGAAGGCGAAGAAGCGCGGGGGATGATTTTTCTTGGTATGTGAGCGAAGATTATATCGAACGAGAATTTTTTTCATACTTTGAGGAGAAGGAGTCTCAATTTGCCATATTCTACAAAAAAAAACTTGACCTTCAGGCAATTAGAGAACAACTAATAGAAGCAAAAACAAACCCGAAAGCCGCAAAAAAAATAATATTAGAGCTAATGAGGAAAAAAGAAGGTTTTGAAGCGATTGAAGATGAATATGTTATCTCTTTTGATAAAATGGTTGGCATTTTAAATGCAAATATTAAAGGATATTATGCAAAACTAATTCTCCAAGATCCACAATTTAAAGTATCAAGATTAGATATTGATTTTGATTATGATAAAATTCAATCAGCAATAAAGACTTCGAAAAATGCTGATGATCTAACTAAAGTTGAGGAAGAAATGATAAAACAAATCAATAATTGGCTAACACTCATCGGTCAACCAGATTTTTATTTTGATATATTTGAAAAAATTCCACTGATAACGACTAGCATGGGTGCTCCTGGATCAAATTCAATAGAATCCCTCTTTAATAAGCTAACCAATCTTTTAATTGAGGATCTTAATATGACCAGAGACCACTCTTTTTTTAAATCAGAAATTGTTGATACTTGGTTCAAACAAAAAAAAGATAGTCTTATGGAATTCAAAAGATATGTTGATACTGAAGTTGAGCCTATTAGTCATTTATTATTAACGACAGCAACTGTCTTTCGATCTTTAGACATTATGGACAAAGATACAAAAAATGAATGGGGGACAATACTGGGCGATACATTAGCCTACAAAGATGTAGAAGGACACATATATATATTAACTTTTGTTAGTTCCGGATTACCTATTAATTATCGTACAGCTAAAATAAAAGGATTTTTTGACAACAATAGTCTAACGTCTTTTCCAAATAGACAGTCTGTTATGTTATCTAGGATAAGAGGGAGGTAGTTTCTATTGTTTTGCTAAAGACAGGTAAATTTGTTATAATAAATTATTATAGGAGTAATTAGGAATATATAGTAATATGGAAAAAAAGAATTTTCTTCGTAAAGTAGCGCTTGCTAGTCAACTCGTAACCGCCGCTGCAGTTCTTCATGGAGATACAGCTGGAAGAGCACTGGTGACAAAAATTGAAATAGGAGGGCTGGCCGTTTCTATAGCGGCTCTACTTTCATCTTGTGTGGGTGGACAAGAATTACCCACGACTGAGGTTCCTTTTAGCTATATTAATGGTTTTGAATATTCACAGTTAAATCTTCCCGATCAACAGAAGATTGATCAAGCAGACGATATATTTCATCAAGCAGAGCAAGGGAGAAAATTAAATTATATTAATCCTCAAGGAGAAAAAGCCGAAGGAGGGGTGGAAGACTTTCTTGCAGATATATATAGAGCCCAAGGTATCAATATTGGTCCGGAGGGAATTGATCCTAATGTTATTCAAGATGTTTACAACCCTATTATATACAAGTTCGGCGAACATCAAATGACTATTAAACCTATAGGTTTAGCTCGTGCAACTGATGAATCAGGCAAAACAGCTGTAGTTGATAATATCCTTTTCGCCCAAGTTGATGGCGGTCAATGGGGAATAGTTGGAGTACCATCTGATCGTGATCCAAAGGCAACTTTCAAATCAGTCCCAGGAGGGGTTACATCCACTGCTAAAAATTTTACCTTTATATTTAGTGATGAATTTCCCCATATGACTCCTTTTGGCATCGTGGCCGGGTCATCAACTAATGCGCCTTTTGCGGCTGGTTTTGCTTTTGAAGGTGACTCTGTTGATAAAGTCAGCCTTATCACAGGTAGTGAGAGAATAACAACCTCAATTCCAGGGGTTCAGCCAGGTACTCCGATAAATCATGAAAATGCTAAAATAGCCTCAGCAAAACTATTTGCTCCCGCCTTACCTTTCGTTAGTCCTCCAGAGCCTTCGATTGAAACTCCCGCTCCCGCTATTGAAACCTCCATCCCCCCAACCGCGATTCCCGCCACGCCGACGGAGATACCCGTCACCACCTATTTAATCGAGCAACTTAATGACATGTCCTCTGCGGACAAGCTTGCCATCGCCCCAGCGGTTGCAACTGTCCCCTCTGATGTCCTTGTCACTTATGTTACTTCATTACCCGCAGGGACTGATATTAATAAAATCACCTGGGGGGAAAAGACGCTGACCTTTTGGGATCGCGTCGTCGCCTACCCTGGGCAGGTAGATGGGCAGGCCGTCACCCTTTATTATGATCTGGAAAGCGGCCAGTGGGCGAAAAAATATGATAGTTTTGAATCTCTCTCCCAAATTCCCGCCGACCAGACTCCTGATGTGCTGATTTTAAGCGATCAGTTTGGCGACCACCTTATTCGTAATAAACTTCAATACAACTACGACTGGATCAGCCAGCCGCCAGCCTTAACCGCCGATGGAAAACAGATCTTCCGCGATGAAAAAGGCTACCCCAAAGCCGTCTTTGACCCGGCAACTAAAACTTGGCTCTCTCCCGAGCAGGCTGATGTCAATGTAACTTGGGAAGATTATAAAGCCATGTATAGCGGTTATTCTTTTGTGGGAGATGATGGAAAAACATATAGTGGGGATGTCTTTTTTAGTAGAGGAACTATTATGGCTAATCCAACCGAGATTGAAAACGAGATTGAAAATCTGTCAAACGGCACGAAAATTATTATATTCAATCCATCAGGAGAGGTCTCCATCTGGCATAGTAGAGAAGAGGCGGCTCAAAGGCAACGCGAAGGAGCAACTGTTATGGTTTTTGATCAAGATGATAACACGCTTTCTCAAAGCAAAAAATCGATAGGAGTCGCTTATGACCAGTATCAAAAAGGAAACAAAGGAATCTTTGTCACTTTCAATGATCTTGGAATTTCCGAAAGTCAGATCCAAGGCATGTTCACAACTGGTTTTAGATTAGATATTAAAGATATACCAAAAATTGATGACGGCAAGGGCCACATTGTCAGCCCAGTCATGAGGATGCCTAAAATATTTTATCCGGCATCTGGAGCAAATAAACTATCAGTCACGATATCCAATCCGGATTTCTGGCTGGACGATGTCATTGGAACAGCCGCTATCTGGTTAGGTATTAATTGTGTAGAGGGAAACTACTGAAAATCAAAAATAAATTTCTTGTCTCTCGTCTTATAATCTGCTATTCTTTTACTGATTGAGTGTTATTTTAATTGCCGTTATTTTTATGAACAAAGTTTTGAAAGGGTTATTAGTCTTTCTTTTCTTTATAGTTGTTTTTTCAGTAAAAGTAAATAGGGTGTATGGCCAGTGTGGCACAGTTTTTTTTGATTTTATTTCTGAGCCGTCATGTAGAGAGGCGAATGTCAATCTGGGCTGCCCAGTGGAACCAGAACGTCCCGAACTCACTTGTTGGAATGATCTAGAAACTGGAAAGTGTGTTGGCATTTATTATTGGACAGGATGTTACGATCAAAATATTGAGGGAGTACTCCAATGTGTACATCACAAGAGTGTTATAAAGATAGACTGTGAGAGCCCCGAAGGGGGGACGGGGACTGGCCCAAGTTATATTTATAACCGTTGTCCGTCGGGGCAATCGCTTTCATGCGGGTCGTCAACTGAGGCGGAGGCGCAAAATAAAACATCATGTCTTTACAGGGAAACATGTAATAAATATTTCTGGCCTTCGTCAATACGCACCCCGGCTCCTTGTAATAGTAATCCCGTCAGCGCTACATGTAATTCAAACTGTTCCTGTTGTCCTTCAGGCAGTAGTCGAACCTGCACCCAGGGAAGCCAGTACACAAAAAATATCACCATTGATATGGCTTGGGATACAGCGCAAAGGGAAGCGCTGAAAGTCACGTGTAATACCCACGATGATATTTTTATTAGTAACGTCAAAACAAGAGACTATTGGTGGGGTGACGAAGATCATTATCAAGATTGGAGACTGACTTGTAGAACCAACACTTGTGGTTGCGTCGCTCCGACTGCTACCCCCACTCCAACCAGTACCCCAAGCCCAACGCCGTGGATCAGGGTCAATGTGAAAAATTCTGCTGGCACGGCGGTTAACTCATCCCAAATCTGCGGGGTTGACTGCTCGGGGTCTGTCTGTGTCAAAAAAACAGGCATTTATTGTTCGGTTAATGATAATAGTTTTACTTTCCCAAAATTTACCGCGACCAATACCTACATCGGGGGAAGGATTGCCTTGACTGATAATCTGGCCCAACCACTCACCGTTCTCGGGGTCACCCCGTCGGTCGTCGGTTTTGTTGAAACTACCTGTAATAACATCGGAGGGTACTGTTATGTCTGGAATAAAAATTCCTGGACGACCGGCGGCCGGACGGTTGATTTCGTCGTCGCCATCCCGACCAACACCCCGACCATTACCCCAACCAGCACACCAGTTCCTCCAGCTCCTGGAAAATGGGTAAAACTAAAAGATACCTCTTTTGTCTCTTCCAATTCACTTTTAAATACTGTTCCAGCCATTCCTGTCCGCTACGATTCAGATGACACAATTGATCCTTACTTTATTATCCGTGACGGGGGAATAGTCGCTGCCCCAAATGTAGATTTAGGTACAGGAGCCGGAGTCAAAGCAAATACTAATAATACATATGTAGAATCATATACCCCTAAGGTTAAGATGTCAGCCACTAACTTCATCAGTTATATAAAAGCGAGAAAGGCATATAAAGAAGTAAGTAACGTAAGTGATATTAATAATATATCTGAATCAGGGTTGTACTTATATACCGGCCCAAGCCCGCTTACTTTCAACTCAATCCCGCCCTCATTCGACCTATATAACATCGTCCTTGTGTCCGCCACAACCGTCGATATAAATATAAATCTTGACGGAGTAATCGACCCAAATCTTAAATCAATCGCAATCGTTGCTAATATGATCAGATTTGGGGCGACGGTAACTCAAGCTGACGGAATTTTTATTGGAAATACAGTAAGGACGGGGACGGCAGATTTTGGGTTCAAGATAAACGGTAATTTAATAGCCGGGACAACATTTGTAAATTCCCGCACGCAAGGCAATCCTAATGTGCCGTCAGTTTTTGTAGTCTTTAAAGGACAGAAATATTTAGATCTGTTACCATATTTATCAACGGCCAATTATGAGTGGAGGCAGATTCAGTAAGATATAGAAGGTGGGTATGGATGCGGGTTAGGAAATTTGAAGATAGAGGATAGAAAAATTCTATTTTCTTATTTCTATTTTCTTAGCCCGTTTCTATACCTAATTACCATTTTCAATTTCTATCTATGAAAAAGGGTCAGATTTTATTGATCACCGTCATGGTCCTTGCGACCATTATGACAGTCGTATTATCTGTGTCTTTCCAGTCGGTGACTGAGACCCAGGTGACCAAGCTCGAGGAAGACTCCCAGAGGGCACTAGCCGCGGCCGAGGCGGCCGTTGAGGCCTCGCTTAATGGCGGAGGAAATGTCACAATCGGTGAAGGATCGCTTCTTAATTTTTCAGGAAGCGGAATTACGGGGAGTGCCACAGTTACAAGTCTTATTTCAAATAAATTTACGACTCCGATGATTGTCAAAGATTCATCATATACTTTTTATTTAAGGACATATAATCCGGAGACAAAAGCCTTTTCTGGCACTGCAGTCGATGAAAATGTTACCATATGCTTTGATTCCGGGACGATTGATCCAGCAATTGAAATAACTTTAGTAAAAAATAACAGTCGGGTCAATAAATATATAATTGATCCGGCATCAAGAATACAAAATCTAACACTTACACCCGGTGTTGGAAATTGTCCAGCAGATTCAAATTTTGATTATTATTATTCAATTCCTAGGGCTGACATTGTTGCCAATAATGCCCATTTAATAATTGTCAGAGTGATGTACGCACCTACTAAATTAATCTTTAGCCGTTCAACCGATTTTCCTCCACAGGGAAGCACGGTTTCATCGACGGCAACGACCCAAACGGGTGTCTCTAAAAAGGTCGTCTTATTTCAGTCATACCCGCAGATACCGGCGGAGTTTTTTACAACAGCGTTCTGAATTAGATGATAGAAAATAGAAGGTTGGGGTAGAAAGTAGAGGATAGAAGATTGACGTACTAAAAAGTTTTCCAATTATCACGAAGTTTGACTATTTTACCTCCTAAAAAAATATATCTCTGAAGAAGACTTTCACAAAATTCTTTTTTCCAATAGTCTAAATCTTTAGCCATACTTATGTGTACCTCCATTTCATTACAAGAACCAACAGCAATATCTAAATGATGTTTAAATTCTTTGGAAAATCGTCTTTTTGCCCAACCTTCAGCAATGTTGGCCGGAATAGACTTTGAACAACGACGAAGTTGTGAACCTAAATCGTTGTTTTCATAGAATGGGAATTTATTAACTTCTTTATTCACAATAATTGCTAATTCATAGGACTCCGTGTAGATTTCAAGGTCTTTAAAAGATTGAATCATAAAATGCTGTTTTTTAAATTCTACCTTCTACTTTCTATTAACTACCACTATCTTCTATTATCTATTTTCTAGTTCAATCATTTGTCCAGTTTCTCTATTCTCCTCAAATATTTTTCTTCCTTCTTTGGAGTTGTGGCGAGGAAGGCGTCGATGATTCTTTGAATTTCTTCAAAAGTATTGTATTCGGAGGCAAGCGCCAAGACATTAGCATGGTCGTTTTCTCTAATATGGGTCGCCTGGAGCGGGCTCATCGCTAGACCACATCTGATTCCTTTAATCCGGTTGGCCGCCATTGAGACGGCGCACCCTGACCCGCAAATGACAATCCCTAAATGGTTTTCTGGGTTCTGAAGGACGGCTTGAGAGACTTTCTTAGAATAATCGGCCGCATCATCAAGGGCGACTAATTCATAAGGGCCAAGATCTTCAGTCCTGATATTTTTTTCATGAAGATACTCCAGGATCTGATTTTTTAACTCAACTCCGCGATGATCGGCACCGATGAAGATGGTCATGTCTATAATATATCATATAATTAAATTGTCTATAAAGTCCATAAAGTCGAAAGTCCATAAGTAATTGCATATGACTTTATAGACCTTAAGGACTTTACGGACTTTTGACTAATTTATGTTTGATACTCATTGTCACTTAAACTTTAAATCTTTTAACGGACAGGTTGATGAAGTAATCAGGCGCGCATATGACGCCGGAGTAGGGCATATTGTTGTACCGGGGACTGATGTTGAAACTTCAATAAAAGCAATAGAGATCGCAGAAAAACACGATAATATTTATGCCGCGGTAGGAATTCACCCTCATCATGTTTTTGAGATTTTTAAGAAAATAAGAAGCGGGAAGTTGGGTATAGAAACGGGTTATGAAGATAGAAATAGGAAATTGGATAAATCTAATTTCAATTTCCAACCTCCTAACCTGCTTCCAAACCTACCTTCAAAGAGTTATTAATCGAGCAAATTAAATTGGCACAAAAATATAAAAAGACGCTGATTTTCCATAACCGCGAAGCCCAACTTCGCCAAGGCTTCGATGGGCAAGCCAAAAAAGACATCCTTGAAATTCTTACTAGTCACCAACCACTAATCACTAACTACCAATCTGTTTTCCACTGTTGCGAGCCCGATCTTGAACTTCTTGAATTTGCAAAAAACCACAAAATGTTTATTGGCGTTGATGGTGACGTAACATACTGGGATAAAAAACTCTACGGATTTGCTTTAAGCAAACAAGAATTTATCAAACAAGTTCCACTAGAAATGTTAGTCCTTGAGACTGATTCGCCCTTTCTGACGCCAAAAATAGATATGAAACGATCGCATCATAGCTATAATGAACCGAAGAATATAAAGATAATTGCGGAGTTTATTGCAGAATTAAAAAATGTTTCAGTAGAAAAAGTGGCTAAAATTACGACGGAGAATGCGAAAAAGTTATTTAATATCTAAGATAGATAAAAATTCTTTTTTAAATTTTTCCTGAGAAAAAAACAATGATCTTTGATACGACTTATCCCCTATTTCTTTTTGTAATTTTTTATCATTGATTAATTCTTTTATTTTTTCCGCAATATCATCCGGCGATTCCGGATTAAAAAACATTGCATTATCTCCCGAAATCTCTTTTAAAACAGGAATATCTGAAAGGAGAGAGGGGACTCTAAATTGTGATGATTCTAGGTATGAAAAGCCAAACCCTTCATCGCGCGAGGGCAAGATATTAAGAGTAGATTGTTGATATAATTTGATCAGATCAGAATTGGGGACAAAACCGGCGAAAGTGAATCTTTTATCGTCCCTTGTCAGCTCATGAAATTCTTTCAGTTCTTTTTGCCAAGGATGGTATTGAATAGATGATAGTGGATCGACGGTAGAGGATAGGGGTTGAGGATTGAGGTTAGAAGATTGATTTTCTATCTTCGCCTTTCTATCTTCTACTCCTACCTTCAATCCTCTATCATCTGCCATCAAGCTCTCAAAGACCTTTCCCACAAACACACAATTAACATCGGCTAGTTTAATCGCGCGGGCAAGATTAACTAGGTTTTTATTCCAGGTAGCATCACCGACGTACAAACAGAAGTTAGAAGGTAGGTTTGGAAGCAGGTTAGGAGGTTGGAAATTGAAATTAGATTTATCCAATTTCCTATTTCTATCTTCATAACCCGTTTCTATACCCAACAGTCATAATTTTTTAGAGCGAATTTGTTTAAAATGATATTTATATTTCCACGGATACCGGCGGGGAAGTGAGATGGGTATTTAAGAGGAATTAAATCATGGATTACAGCAATTTGTTTTTTAGCGATTCTTCTCAAAGTTAATGGAGGCTGGAGGAAGTTGAAGAAAGGATTCACAAAAACATAATTTTCAGTTTTCAATTTGAAATTTTCATTGAATTTTAAATTTTCAATTTTTGAAGTAAAAACAAATTCATTTGAGAAGCTTTCTTTTAAGATTTGCAAATAACGGCCGATGCCGCGGACAGAGCTTAATTTATCAGATGCAGTTGGATCATAAACAAAGACTTTTTGCATGATTTATTATATAATTTATCTATGAAAATCCCCAAGTATCTTCATCAGTATTTTTGGGATGTGGATGTGGAAAAATTAGATATAGAAAAATATCCCTACTTTGTTGTTAGTAGGCTCCTTGACAAAGGGAATATTGAGGCCGTCCGATGGGTCAAGAAAAACTTTAATTACAATTTGGTAAAAAAAACCTTAATAAACCATCGTGATTTCTCTTTAAAGAGCGCTTCGTTTTGGGCGCTTATTTATAAAGTTCCCCTGACAAAAGTAAAATGTTTCCAGGAACCCTATCTCGCCATGCGCAGGACACACTGGCCTTATTAGGAAAGCAAGATTTTTTAAAAATATCTTATCTGGCCGGCGGTTCTTCTTTAGCCTTACAAATAGGTCACAGACGATCAATTGATTTTGATTTTTTCACTAATAAAGAATTTGGATCTATAGAAATCAAAAAAAAATTACAATTGATCGGTAAGTACGAAGTTAAAAATGAAACTCCGAAAACCATGGTCGGCGAATTTAATAAAGTAAAATTTAGCCTGTTTTATTATTCCTATCAATTAGTTGATAAAACAACTAATTTTATTGGGATCAATCTGGCAAGTGTTAAAGACATAGCTGCTATGAAATTGGCAGCAATAACCGATCGGGGAACAAAAAAAGATTATATTGATTTATATTTTTTAGCGAAGAACAAATTTACTTTTGAAAAAATGTTTGTTTTCTACGATAAAAAATACAAGATTTTTGAATCCAATAAATTGACACTTCTTAAAGCTTTGCAGTATTTTGAAGATGCTGACGGATCTAATATGCCCAAGATGATCGAGAAAGTCGATTGGGAAAAAATCAAGGAATTCTTCCGGCACGAAACTGTCCGTCTGGCAAAAAAGTATATTTAAGTGGTTCTATATCATATTGCGTGGTAATGATTTAACTTATAGTCATCTCGAACAAAGTGAGAGATCCAGTCCCGACGTAACGTCGGGACGTAACGCTTCGCTAGATTTCTCGCTAACGCTCGAAATGACGAATAAAACGTTAATAAACCTGTACCACCGATTTTAAAAGGAGTTTTAATTATTATTACTTTCTAAAATACCATTTACTTATCACAGTTTATGTTATAGAACCTATTTAAGTTTGACATAAGTTATATAACTACTATAGTTATTACATATGCAACAATCAATAAACATGCTTGATTTTAGAAAAAGCCCGGGTAACATTATCAACGAGGTTTACTATAATAAAAAAAAGATAATTTTGGAGCGTGGCAAAAAACCAATGGCTGTCATGGTTCCGGTTGATCTCTATAAAAAATTATTCTTAGATGAGGACATTGAAATTTATACTAAGCAAAGGGTTGGGGAATTTAAAAAAGAAGACAAACTTGCTAAAGGTTTATCAGCTAAGCTTAAGAAGCTTTTGAAATGAAATGAGATTATTTTTATGCTAATATTATTTACTTTGCCGCTAAATCCGACTCAGGAGCATCATCGGCCATCTTTTTAATTAAATATAAATTTAAATTCAGCTTGATTACTTCTAAGCTGGCTTTAACCGAAGCGGAAAGAAACATCGCCGAAAAAGAAACACCCCACGTTTTAAATAGATTTTATGAATTAATTAAAGATCTCGATACGATTTCAGTTAATAGCAATAAAGCAAAACAATTTTATCGAGATATTATTGAAGAAAAAGATGCTCCGATTTTATTCGGTGCCAAACATAGTAAGGCCGATTATTTAATTACTCTCGACAAGAAACATTTCCTTACTAAAAAAATGTTGAAACAGAAATTTTCATTTGAAATTATCACTCCAGGAGATTTTATTTTGAAACTAAAACCTGACTTTCGCAAATTAGTGCCCTGACTCCAATTTTTGAATTAAATTGTGGATATCTTTT
>LBQC01000007.1:22067-24169 GCA_000990565.1 Candidatus Roizmanbacteria bacterium GW2011_GWA2_35_19
ATCCAGACTATAATCACCATATTTTAATATGAATATTTAGCCTGGATTCCCGCCTACGCGGGAATGACAAAGTGGTGACAATTGGACAAAAATATATCTATTAGTGCCCTGAAATTTGAATAATTGAAGCTAATTTACAAAGAAAATTGGTGTTTTGCGAAAGTCAGGGGAGATTTTATTTTGAGGCTAAAATAGAGAAACTTCATCTCCTTTAATAAAGTAAGGTAATAATTTATTTATTTGACTTCTTCACTGGAAAATCTAGAGCCAACATAAGCATTCCTTGATCGATGAACATTCCTTTGAAGCGATTTTGGAAACAATTGTATTTCAACAAAAATATTATTGTCCTTATCTCCGATAGGGTATCTAATTACAAACATACTGAAGTTCTTTTCTCTAAACCTTTTTTTTATTTCACTTAAAGGGTCAGCAATTTCTGCAAGATCAATATGTTCATTACCTTGACTTACATAAAAATGTACGGGACTTATAGAATTATTTCCTGCTAAAATCGGAATATTAAAATTTGGTTTGCCTGTTGATAAACTACTGATCAATAGATTAAAATCTTCTTCTTCAAAATATAATCTAAATCTAAAAAAATCTATTGGGCTTGCCTTGAAGAGTTTGGGATCAGTTGCTTTTTCTGGAAATTTTTTTATCTTTGCCTTAGTAAGTGCATGTATTAGTTTTGAATTAGGAATATCCTTACTCTGAGAGTCAAGATCTAATAATTGTTCTCGGTAGTTTCTTATTCCTTTTTCCCAATCGGAAAGGAAAGTTCTCAAACTGCTTTTAAAACCATATTCAACCGAAACTCTTTTTTGCTTCCAAACCTCAGCTAATGTTTTAAAAAAACTTTCAAAACCAACCGCTTCCAAAAGCTCAATGAAAATCGGGTTTTCATAAACCGTATCTTCAAAATTGTTTTCTAATAAAAAATTCAAAAATTCCAGTTTTTTTAATGGGTCAATATTTTTAATAAGACCATCCTTTTTAGAATAATCAATTTTACTGAAAAGAGGCTCGAGATTTTTTACAAAAAAAACATCCGAAAGAGAATCCATAAGAAGTGAAAAACCAGTAGAAGTCATTGTCCTTGCTTCTTCAGTCTCTTCAGCAGCAGGGAAGCTTTCAGCTATCCCCATGCCATGGATAATTTGTGCTAGAGGCTCCCAATCTTTATCTTGAAATTTTTTTCTGAGTCTTGTATTTGCCGTTAATTCAAGCCAAAGATAACCAGCAAGATTAATAAAAACATCGGGTTTTTTCATAAACATCCATTGATTCCAAAAATTGTCATTTTCTCCTGTATCTGTCATTAAAAGCGTTGAAGCAGAAGTTAAATCAAAAATAGTGTGATAGGCTTGGACAATTTTCATTTCAACTTCGTCATTAATAACTTTTCTTTTTTTAAGCTCAGCGGTTTTATTCCTAATATCATCCTCATGATAATAGGCCTTACTATCTTTATGGTAATCGAACAACCACTTTCGATCTTCAGTCAACAAGACTAAATCTGCTGTCTGACCTATGAATTTACTAAGTGCTAAATCTGCTGTGTATTGACTTATTTTTATCATGGCTAAATATGTTTGCAAACGTAGAACGCCTTGATCTTCAGAATGGCTGTTATTAAATCCATGAGCTATTTCTATTGCTTTTTGAAACGAATCTGCATGATGAAATACTTGAATATCGGAAATATTGTTTATAGACAAATTAAACAATCGATATAATTCGAAGACTCTTGTAGCAAAATTAGAATTCTTACCAACTTCGGCTTTTATATTGCTAAAATCAAAACGGGTTTCAATTTTTCCAACACCTGGCGACGTAGGCCTAAGTACCAAGTACCTTTGTTGAAAGCTTCCTGGAAGTTTTCGTCTTTTTTTTTCTACTTCAATGCTTATCATATTTAACCAAATATCATACCCCTTGTTTTTAAAGTTTTTAAAAGTTTATAATCAATTCCAATCTTTTTCATTTTGTTTCTTAACCTGTAAATTAGACGATCTATTGCCCAATCAGAGTATTTATCCTCCCATTTTGCTCCCCAGATTTTCTCAGCCAATTTTTCCCTCTCAACCAATCTCCCC
>LBQC01000008.1 GCA_000990565.1 Candidatus Roizmanbacteria bacterium GW2011_GWA2_35_19
TATGAAACTGTCCAGGCGTGCACAACTAATCAATCCCTCACTTACCTTGTCTGTCACCGCCCGTGCTAAGGAGATGAAAAGACAGGGGCTTGATGTAATTTCATTTGGAGCAGGTGAGCCGGACTTTGACACGATGCAAAACATCAAAGACGCAGCTAAAAAAGCAATTGATGATGGTTTCACTAAATACACTCCAACTTCAGGAATAATGGAGTTAAAAGTCGCAATTGCCGCAAAACTTAGACGAGATAATTGGCTGGATTATGATCCAACTCAAATCTTAGTTTCAACCGGTGGAAAACAAGCGCTTTTTAATGCAATTATGACTTTAGTCGATTTTAACGATGAAGTTATTATCCCTCTCCCCTACTGGGTATCTTATCAAGAGATGGTTAAGTTGGCCGGAGGCAGTTGTGCGTTTATAAAAACAAAAGATTTTAAAATTACTGGAGAAGATTTAGAAAGGGCT
This sequence comes from Candidatus Roizmanbacteria bacterium GW2011_GWA2_35_19, assembly GCA_000990565.1. Classification (GTDB taxonomy): domain Bacteria; phylum Patescibacteriota; class Microgenomatia; order UBA1406; family GWC2-37-13; genus GWC2-37-13. Next base: position 470 of record LBQC01000008.1, read on the forward strand.
ATTACCGAAAAAACCAAAGTTTTTATTCTAAATTCGCCGGGTAATCCAACTGGTGCGGTTTATTCAGAAAAGGAATTAAAGATTTTAGCTTCTATTTGTGTTAAGAAAAATATATTTATCATTAGCGACGAGGTCTATGAAAAAATTGTTTATGATAAAAAACATATTTCGATTGCCTCAATTAATGAAAAAATAAAAGCTCTTACTGTGGTTATAAATGGAGTATCAAAGACCTATGCAATGACTGGTTGGAGGGTTGGATATGCTGCGGCAAATACTGAAATTATCAAGGCGGCTTCTCGACTTCAGGATCATAGCACTTCAAACGCTTGCTCGATCTCCCAAAAGGCGGCCCTTGAAGCTATAACTGGCCCACAAGATCATATTCCTAAAATGATTTACGAATACAGAAAGCGTCGTGACTATATGATTGGTAAATTAAATTCAATAAGTGGAATTAAGGCTTCACTTCCCGATGGAGCTTTTTATGTATTTGCAGATATTTCGGGACTATATGGGGGAGAAATTAATGGCTCTCTTAAATTTTGTGAGAAATTACTTAATGAGGCCTATGTTGCCGTCATCCCAGGAATCGCTTTTGGTGATGATCACTCCGTCCGCTTCAGCTTCGCAACCGGTATGGCTAATATCCAAAGAGGCCTCGAGAGAATTGAAAAGTTTTGTGGAAAATTAAAGAAGTAATAGCTATTCATCATCATTTTCTTCTTCTTTAGTTATAGGTTGAATTAATAATTCTTTTAAATCACTATCTGTCCATGGATTTTTTTGGGATATTTCAGATTCAATTAATTGTCTAATTAATGGGGCAACGCTCACAAAGCTAAATAAACCTTCATTTTTACGAGCAAAAGCGTATATATCTCCAAGTGCTTGCCTTGTATCAGATATTATAAATTTTAATTTAATAGGAGGGTTCGCACTTTTAGCAGCATCAATAATTTTTTTAATATTTTGTTTCCAGCCGGGTATATACCTACCTTCCTTATTTATAAAATCCTCAGCGAAACGTGCATGTCCCAACATTACAGTAATGCTTTTTACATCAGCTTTCGCTTCCGCAATTTTTCCAATCACTCCTGACATCGTACCAAAAGTTGCGCCTTCGTCATCGTATATTAAGAGATTTTTTCCTCGTATGTCTCGCGTCTGTTTTGCTGTTAACTTTTTAAAAACAGTGTTTCCGTTACCATCTCTGTCCTTTTCAAAGTTAACTCGAGTTTTTATTCCTAAATGCCTTTGCATTCTAATAGCGGAAATATTTCGACCCTTATCTGGTCTAATAAATACGTAATCGTCAGGATTGTAATACTTGCTTTCACTACGCAATTTACTTTGAAATTCTTCCGCCATTAATTTCCAAAGAGAGATGGGTGCAAATGACATGCCGTATTCAGCCGCCCAAGCTTGAGAAGCTGATGAGTGAGGTTCGAAGTTGATTATCTTATCTATATCTCTTGAGAGAGATGCAAGCCTGCTTGCTATTGTAATTGTTTGACCTGTATATTCAATCCTATCCTTTTCCTTATTATATTTTGCATTTTTATCCTCTCTTTGGTTGGCCATGAAAGGAGCTATAAGTACAATCTTTTTTACTTTTGGAAATTTCCTATATTTCGAGGCAACATCATTTATTAACGCATAGTCATTTTCGTCCTGTGGTGAAGCAACAATAAATACTGTTTCCGGAACTTCTTCGTTGTTAACAGTAACTTGAATTTCTGTATCACGGCCAAAAGTACTACTTGAGTACTCAGCTACTTTGTGTTTTCCTAAGTGATTATTAGACAAGTCTTCATATAATTGGGCAGAAAAATTATTGGCTTTACTAGGAGGGGCTATTATGACAATTTGAAAATCACCTTGATTAATATTTTCGAATCTACTTTCAATTTTTCTTTCTAATTTTTTTGAATATCCCCACTTTATTGCAGGCGCTCTATAAAACAACGCACGGCCACCTTTTATTTTTGGAAGGGTATCTTCAATAAAAGCATTTTTTGATAATCGTTTGAATCCTTGGGCTATGTCTCCATTCGACTGTTTTTCTATTACTGATAGTACCATTTACAAATGGAATTATATCGACATTAAGCTAAATATTCAACGTCCGAAAGGTTTTAGGAGGTCTTTGAAATCAAACTTACCATCGGAGTTAAGATCAAAAGGCAGCATCCTTTTAAATTCAGCGGTATTATCCTGCGATTTAAAAACGATAAAATTCTGCCGAGGTAGATAACCGGGTTTGAGAATTACTACCCGGTAGAGCTCATCCAGAGCAATATTTTGGACATTTTTTATTATCCCCTCGCCGTTAGTTATCTTCACTCCCTTTTTCTTAAAGACAAGTTTGTCGTCTATATCAAAAATCTGAATCTCAAAGTCATCGCCCCACGCATTACCATATGGCCAAAATCTAACTTTTACGTTTAAATCGGGAAGAGGTAAAACTTTAAAAGCCCACGATTTTGATTCAAGAATATTTTTTCCGTTTTTTATTATAGAAAATTTTGTTTCTTTTTTTTCTTTTTCATCGATTGTCTTTAAGCTAAAATCAATTATTTTTTCCTCCCCTGGTTTTATATCTTTAATTTCTGAAACTAAGACACTGTCTCTTAACTCATCATTCATCACTTTTAACTCATAACTGTCGTCTCTATCCCAAACTCCTTGACCTTGATTTTTAAGAGTGACTCGGAAATTATATTTTGATTGAGCAACAAGCTCACGAGGTAAATCAAATGATATTTTTCCTTTCTCAATTTGCCCCGGCTCACCTTTGACCTTGGAGATTGATTGAACCGTATAATATTGCTGATAAAATCCCTGCTCCTCCGAAGCTTTAGCGGAGGGGAGTTTCCAGGAAAATTCCAAGAAAGGATCAGTCTGGTAATCAAGTACAAATGGGGTGACCGCTTTTACTCTTTCATCATGCTGCCAAACTTGTGTATAGGTTGTCTTAAGATTTTCTGCAACCGAACTTTCATCCAAGTAACCCATAACCCCTAACCCATAACTTTTGCTTCTTTTCCATCCTGTTTCTGTAATAAATACCGGTAAATTTTTGCTAACTCCCATATCTTTCAGTAAATCTAGTTCCCATTCGTAAGTTCTCACCGATCCACGCCCCCGCCCCAGGGGTGACCCTGAAAATCCAGGATTAGGATATGAGTGACTCGCCCACCCGTCTATATAATCAAAAACGGTTTTTGAAGTTGGTTGTTGGTTATTGGATGTTTGTTTGGAAATTGGAAATTGGAAATTGGAAATTCTTCGTAAAAAGGTTTCTTCATCTTCCATTCCGGGCACCCATGAGGGAGCTGAGGCATCAAATCCGGCCATCATGATAAAATAGTCAGAGTTCTTTTCTTTAAATTTTTTAGCAAATTCAAAGATAACTTCGGCAAAGCTTTTTTCATCAACTTCGCCCCCCCATTCAGAGCCATGATTTGGCTCGTTAAATAAGATAATATAGCGGTTTTTCACAACCCAGTTTAAAGAATTGAGGAAATTTATCCATTGATCAGCGTCTTTTTTTTCCGGTCTTCGCCAGTTTTCTCCTTCGGCCGATGTTGCAATTCTAATAATTGGAATCAGGTGTAATTCCCGCAGTGAATCAAATACACTTTGCCATTTAGATACGTCTCTATCATTCTCCTGGATAACTAAAGTAACATATCCCCATTTTCCCCCATTTGAATTTACAAGGTCTGAGGCTTCTCTAATGGCTTCAAGTTGTGGTTGAGCGAGATGAATGCCAAATATATTATTTGCAGACTCTACAGCATTTACAGGTAAGATTAGAATAAAGAATAGCAATCCTAATAAAAGCTTTTTAATTTCAAATCTCAAATCGCAAATCTCAAATTTATATTTTAAATCTATAAGGTTAGATAATATATAAGATTTGACTTTTGAGATGTAGATTTGAGTTTTGAGTTTTGACATTTGATATTATTTTATTTCTACTTTCACTCCTGCTTTTTTAAGTAGCTCTATCCCCGCCTTATCATGATGCTCCATCCGGCAGACAACCCGTTTAATTCCCGCATTAATTAACATCTTAGCGCAGCTTGAGCAAGGATTAGTAGTTGAAAATAAGGTTGCACCCTTAGTTGCCAGGCCTAAATAGGCTGCTTGAATAATTGAGTTTTGCTCAGCATGAATGCAGACACAGCTCTCCTCATCCATCCGGCTATCAAGCTCTCCCTTATGCCTCTTTTGGCATCTTACACATCCTCCTTTTGAGCAATCAACAATTCCATGGGGAGCACCATTATAGCCCGTTGCCATAATCCTAAGGTCTTTGACTAAGATGCATCCAACTTCGCGTCTCAGGCAGTCAGCCCGTCTTTTTACAACAACGGCCATCTCCATAAAATACTCATCCCAGGAAGGTTTGCTCATGTAGTAATTATATCATCTATATTAAACCGAAGATTTAATGAGTTTTACTAAACGATTGAATTCAATTTTCTTCTTCGCTTCGCGCATGACAGCCCCAACTAAGAAATTTATGGCATTCCCTTTTCCGGCTTTGTAATCGGCTACGGCCTGAGGGTTGGCCGTGACGGCTTTTTTTATATAATTAACTATTTCATCATCTGCTAACTCATCTACAGTTACTTCTTTTTTGTATTCTGCAATTATTTGAGATTGGTCAATTTCAAATAGTTCTGTTTTGATTTTTTTATGAATTAATAGGTTAATTAATTTATCAACCGGTAATTTTGCTTTTACGGCTTCGGAAAATAATTTATCGAGCCATTTTGCCTGATTTGAAGTCTCAAACAATAGCTCCGTCATTTCGCGATTGATTTTATATTCCTTTATCCAACGAGCAAATAAATCTTCAAGCGCCTCAGGCATCTGAGATTCAATCTCAGAAAACCATTTATCATTTATGTTTATTGGTGGAAGATCCGGATCAGGAAAATATCTGTAATCGGCTGCCTCTTCTTTTGTTCTTTGGCTGTATGTGATGCCCTTTTCTGCATTAAACCCACGAGTCTCTTGGATAGGTGTCTCCCCTTTTTCTAATATCTCTCTCTGCCTTTCAATTTCGTACTCAATCCCTCTTTCCAAAAATCTAAAAGAGTTAATATTTTTCAGTTCGACTTTGTAATTGGGTAATTCAAGTATCTTGTCATCCCCTCGTAGGAGGGGATCCAGTCTATTATTGCCTTTTTTGTCCTGGATTCCCGCCTTCGCGGGAATGACAGCAAGTGAAATATTCGCTTCCAGCCTCATCCCTCCCTTTTCCATGTCACAATCGGAAATATCTAGGTAACGAACAATCTGGCGGAGTTTTTTAGCATATTCTTTAGCTTGCACCGACGAATAGATTTCCGGCTCGGTGACGATTTCAACTAATGGAACTCCCGAGCGGTTAAAATCAATTAAAGAGACATTTCTTCCATTAACTTTTTGATGAATTAATTTTCCCGTATCCTCTTCGAGATGAACTCGGGTAATCTTAATCGGGCCAAATGAAGTCTCAACCTTACCGTCAAAACAAAAGGGCATATCATACTGGGAAATCTGATAGCCTTTTGGCAAATCAGGATAAAAATAGTGTTTTCTATCAAATTTTGAGAACTTATTTATTTTACAACCCAAGGCGATCCCTAACGCAATTGTCCACTCAATTGCTTTTTTATTTGCAACAGGTAAAGCGCCAGGAAGGCCTAAACAAACTGGACAGGTATAAATATTGGGTTTTTCTGCATGAAAAGGATCATTTTTACAACCACAAAACATCTTTGAATTGGTTTTTAGTTCTACGTGTATTTCCATACCAATAATCGTTTGATATTTTTTATCCATTTTTAAATTGTGGTCGAATTTTGTAATGTTGGGTTTCTTGCTCAAAAAGATAGGCTACCTTATAAAGAAGTTCTTCGCTGAACTGTGAACCTATGATTTGCATTCCAACTGGTAGTCCATCAGCAAATCCACTAGGGACATTTAGTCCAGGAATACCAGCTAAGTTCGTTGGACACAAAAAAATATCAGAAAGATACATCTGAAGGGGATTATTTACCTTTTCACCTATTTTAAATGGCAAGGTTGGTGAGGTTGGAGCTATTAATACGTCAACTTTTTTAAATGCGTTTTCAAAATCTTGTTTTATTAAAGTCCTTACTTTAGCCGCTTTTAGATAATAAGCGTCATAATAACCCGATGAAAGAGTGTAGGAACCTAACATAATTCTTCTTTTTGCCTCGGCTCCGAATAATTCTCTAGGTCCTCCATATCTAACTCCATCATACCTTGATAAATTAGAGCTGACCTCTGATGGAACTAAAATGTAATAAGCGGCCATTGCAAAATCAGTGTGAGGTAATGTAATTTCCTCGATTGTAGCACCTAATTTTTCGAATACCTTTAAGGATTCTCTTATTGATATATTTATTTTATTATCGAGTCCCTCAACAAAATATTCTTTAGGTAATCCAATTTTCAGCCCCTTGATATTTTGACCCAAAACTTTGGTATATTTATCAACCCTTATAGGAACCGTTGTACCATCATAGGGATCAACTCCTGCAGTTACTTCTAAGACCTTAGCATTATCATAGACTGTTTTAGTCATATGACCGATCGAATCAAATGAAGATGCCATTGCAATTACTCCATATCGAGAAACTCTTCCATAGGTTGGCTTAAGGCCAACTAAATTACAATACCCTGCTGGCAGCCGAACTGAGCTTCCTGTATCAGTCCCCGTACCAACTAGACACGCTCCATATGAGACAGCTGCGCCGGATCCACTACTTGATCCTCCAGGAACCCGACTTAAATCATATGGATTTTTCGTTGGCTCATAATCGGTATTCTCACCTGATGAACCATGACCCCATGCATCTTCATTTGTTTTTCCGACTATAATTACCCCCGCGTCAATTAATCTTCTAATGACCGTCGCATTAAACGGTGGATTGTAGTCCTTAATTATCTTTGATCCAGCAGTAGTTATTATTCCTCTTGTTGTATATAAGTCTTTTACTCCCATTGGTATTCCAAGAAGCGGTTTTTTTTTAAATATTTCTTTGTCATTTTTAATCAAATTATCGAATTCATCAGCCTTTTTCAATGCCCCATCTTCATTTAACGTTAAAAAGGCGTTAATTTTTTTGTCATTTATTTTTATAATAGAAAGGCATTCTTTTATTAATTCTTTGCATGAAAAAGCACCATCCTTTAACTTTTCGGAAACATTTTTTATTGTTAATCCTAATAAATCCATTGTTATTCTGTTAATATTGCCTTAACTTTAAATAAGTTTTTTTCTTTTGATTTAGTATTTGCTAATGCTTGTTCGGAGGTCAAGGTTCTTTCATTGTTAATTTTATCTTCTCTTAGAACGTCTGTTAATCCTGTTATTTGACTCGATGGTTCGACGTCTTCTGTGTTTACCTCTTGAAGTTTATTAATATATTCAATCACTGAAGATAATTGCTGTTTAAATAGTTCAATTTCATTTTCATTTAAAGTAAGATTTCCCAATTTAGCAATATGAAGAATGTCGTCTCTTGTTAGGGTTTTTTTTGTCATGGGTTAATTCTACAAAAACTTTATGAAGATTTATAGCCAATCTTCCGCAAAAAATCTTTTCTGTCTTGCCCTTCTTCTTCATTTTCGACCCCAACCGGCGATCCGCCATCAATCACTCCCATTATCCCCCGACCTTGTTTGGTTTCAGCAACGACTACTTCGGTCGGATTGGCAGTGGCACAATAAATATGAGTTACTTCCGATAAATTTTTTATTCTGTTTAAGACGTTAATCGGGAAGGCGTTTTTGAGAAAGATGAATAATGAATGACCAGCTCCACCTCAACTAATGTCTCATAACAATCCTCGACAGTCTTTATAAAATGAGATTGAGCGAGAATAAAATTCACTTCTGTTGGTTTTTCTATCTTAATTGTTTTTAGTTCCACAGATATATTATAGATCATATCTGTGATAAAATTGCTTAACTAAAACGGGACGTAGTTCAGATGGCTAGAACGTTGGGCTGGGGGTCCAAAGGTCGCGAGTTCAAGTCTCGCCGTCCCGACTTTTTATGAATTGGATAATAACGAGTGTCTTAATGTTTTTTTCTTCCATAGTTTATTACCTTATCATTAAAAAGGCTCAAATAAATAAAATTGATAATAGGTTATATATGGTTGTGAATTTCTCCATTCCCGCTTTTCTCTTTTTATTTTTTAATATTAAAAAGGGTTTAGATATTTTTATTCATCCTTTATCTATTTTTTATATTTTCATCGCTTCGTTTATTTTTAGTTATATTGGATCAGTGATTTCATATATTGCTATAAATAAAGCACCGAACGCTGGTTATAGTCTGGTAATTCAAAAAAGTTATGCAATTTTTACCAGTATTGCCGCGATCTATCTTTTCCAATCTTCCCTACCTTTAATAAAATTCATGGCTATTTTGCTGATAGTTGTATCAACCGGAGCAATATCAATTACGAGAGGAAAAAAACTTAATTTTAAAAATTATCTTTGGGTAATCTATTCTGTTATTTCCTTTTTCTGTTTCGGTGGTATCTCGCTTTTTAATAAATACATGGTGACAAAAGGAATTCCTCCAACCGTGGTTTTATTTTGGACAATGGTCTTTGTTTCATCAATTTCCATAATAAATTTAATAAAAAATGGGATAAATATCGCTTTCCATCCGACTTTAGGTAATTGGCTCACGCTATTTGGTATTGGTTTTTCCGTCACATTTTTTTATTACTTTAAAATAATTTCCGAGGTGACTGCTCCAAATATCGGTTTTGTAAACGCAATAAATACAGCTTCAAATGCTTTTTATACGGTTCTTGTTGCTTTTATTTTTAAAGATCATTTATCATGGAAAAAATTTATGGCTGTTTTAGGTGTAACTTTTGGATTAATCCTATTGGTGGTATAATATGGCATATGAGCGATCAAAATAAGTCTGACGAAGAAAAAAAGAAAGATGAAGAAAAGGATTATGAACTTAGAATTGATCCATATTGTAGTAATGGAGTTATAAGAGTACCAAAAGACAAGGAAAACAAAAATACATATCAAAGCTACGATTAAATTTAGGTTTTCTTGACCGTTTGAGGTGTTAATGACTTTGCTGCTAGATCTACTAGTCCGACCGCTGCGCCAACCATACCTCCATAAATTACGCCATTTGCTGCAAAAGTTAGTAATGAGTTTATAGCCATAAGTGGAGCCCCAAGTAAAAGAGTTAGGTTAATTCCTGCGAAAATGCCAAGGCCAATTAGGGCGCCTTTTTTGACTTTTTGCCAGAAAGATAATTCTGTTTTTTCAGCCATATTTAACCTATAGTTTATCATACTCATCTTAAAAGTAAAGTGATATAATTTACTTCATGGTAAAAATTAAGAAAATATTTTTATTATTCATAATATGGAGGGTGGTTGATTTTTTAATAATATATTTTGCGCCAAGATTTATTCCGTACCTTGGTTTTTTTCCCTATAGGGAGCAGTTAGTAACGCTTCATAAACCGATATTTTTGACCCCACTTGCTAATTTTGATGGTATTAATTACATCGTGATCGCAACTCAACAATACCATCAATATATTCAGGCATTTTTTCCTCTTTATCCAACCTTGATCAGATTACTTCTTCCAATATTTAAAGATGGATTGGTCGCCGGATTAATTGTCTCTAATGTTAGTTTTCTTGTTGGCTTATATGTTTTTTATAAATATTTAAAATTAACCATGGTTAATTTCAGCCGACTTCAATCGAAGTTAATAATATTGTTTATTCTCGCTTTTCCAACATCTTTTTTCTTCGGAGCCGTATATACAGAGGGATTATTTTTTCTGTTATTAATTTCGACTTTATATTTCCTTAAAAAAGAAAGTTATTTTTTAGTTGGATTTTTTGCAATTTTAGCTTCACTAACAAGATTTGTTGGAGTATTTTTAGTGATACCAATTATATTTCATTGGCTATCAAAGTCATTTCGAGGGATCAGTCATTTAGCGGAGACCGAGAAATCTAGCGACAAAAGGGAGCGCAATCCACGCTTCGCTGGATTTCTCACCCGACTCATAGTCGGATTCGAAATGACTTGGAAGGTAATTATAATAACTCTATCTCCTTTGTTTGGATTAGGTTTATATTGTTTTTATCTATGGAAAACTACGGGGGACCCATTATTTTTTCTTAATGTTCAGCCCGTTTTTGGCGCCAACCGATCTACCCAATTAATATTATTACCACAGGTTATCTGGAGATATCTTAAAATTTTTTTCACAGCTAGTTGGAATTTCCAATATTTTATTTCTGCGATAGAATTTCTATTTTTTAGTTTTGTTTTTATTATTTTAGTTTTTGATTTATTAAAGCATTTCAAATTCATTTCAAATTTCAAATTTCAAATTAAAAATTTTGACCGCCTGGGTTTAAGTCTTTTTTCCTTTGCTAATATTATCCTTCCTACGCTCACTGGCACCTTGTCTTCTATCCCCCGTTATTCTCTCTTTTCAATTTCTGTGTTTATTTTTCTTTCCGAAATTAAAAATAATTTATTAAAAACTTTAATTATTATTATTTTTTTAATATTACATATAGTCTTGTTTGGATTTTTTAGACAAGGATATTTTATTTCATGAAAAAAATATATAACATCCAGTTTGTCTCTGAATCAAGATCAAAATCTCAATCTACCATATTTATTTTTCTAATCCTTTTGGTATTGGCTTTTCTTATTTTAGGAATAAGACTTTTTCAATTAACAATCGTTAAAGGGAATTACTATCGAAATCTGTCTGAGCAAAATAGAATTAAAGAGCTACAAATTGAGGCACCTCGGGGTGAGATATTAGATCGGAAAGGTTTTTCGCTCGCAAAAAGTAGCCCACCTGATATCAACTTAGTTGACCAAAGAATTTTTTCAAAAAGAATTTATAGTCAACCCGAGGTAATTTCTTCGATTATCGGCTATCGTCAGATTGCAGATACAGAAGACTTAAAAAACGACAATTGCGTTAATAAGCTAGAGCTCGGAGACAAATTAGGTAAAAAGGGTGTAGAAAAAATATACGATTGCGAGCTTCGGGGGCATTCTGGAAAAAAATTAATAGAAATTGAAGCAACTGGAAAATTTTTGAAAATTGTAAGCGTAATCCCTCCGATAAAAGGCAAAACTATTCAGCTGTCACTTGACCTTTTGATGCAAGAAAAAGCTCATAAATTACTCCTGGGTAAGAAGGGTGTAATAATTGTGACAAATCCTAAAACTGGTGAAATACTAAGCTTCGTCTCTTCTCCATCATTTGATCCTCAAAACTTTGAAGATCAAAATAATATCGCCATAAACAAATATTTAAATAATAAAGATAAACCATTATTTAATCGAGTCACTCAAGGCGTATACCCCCCGGGGTCAATTTTTAAATTAGCAATTGCAACTGCCGCACTTGAAGAAAAAGCAATTACAGAAAAAACAGAATTTGAAGATACTGGTCAGATCACTGCTGGCCCTTTAAAGTTTGGTAACTGGTATTTTCTTCAATATGGAAAAACTGATGGTATGGTTGATATTGTTAAGGCTATTAAAAGATCAAATGATATATTTTTTTATTTAGCAGGAGCTAAAACCGGTGAAAGCAAAATCAAAAAATGGGCAGAAATTTTAGGGTATGGTAAAAAAACAGGAAGCCCATTTGAAGAAGAAGACGGATTAATCCCGGGACCATTTTGGAAAGAAGAAGTAATCGGTGACCAATGGTATACCGGCGATACTTATAATCTGTCAATTGGTCAAGGCTATGTATCCTCAACACCCATCCAAGCAATGATGACGACAGGTGTCTTTGCCAACCAAGGATACCTGTGTAAACCACAACTTCTAAAAGTTCAAGACTCAAATGTCAAATCTCAAAACTGCACAAAATTACCCATTTCTAAGAAAACTATCGATTTAATTCGAGAGGGAATGAGGCAGGCTTGCGCACCTGGTGGAACTGGTTGGCCACTTTTTGATTTTAAAGCTGATGGAAAGGATATTCAGATAGCCTGTAAGACAGGTACGGCTGAATCTCATGCAAAGTCAGGTATTCCTCACGCGTGGATTACTGCTTTTGCGCCTTACAATAATCCAGAAATTGCACTCACTGTTTTAGTTGAAGAAGGAGGACAAGGATCTGATGTCGCTGGCCCTATCGCTAAAGAACTATTTAAGGTCTACTTTGAAAGAAGCCAATAAAATTTAAAACTTCTCAAATATAATGTTATCTGTTGAAATATTTTTAGTTAAAAGCCCCTGGCGTAATGAGTCGACTATATTTCGGCCTCCACACAGATAGAAATCTGAATTAGTGATTAGTGACTGGTGACTAGTGGCTAGTTTGTAAAAACAGGAATCGACGTGACCAAGATCGAAGTATTGACGATCTGTCTCCGGAATTGAGTCTAAGTTTTTCTCCCTAGAAAGGCAGATTTTAAAAGATAATTGCTGATTGTTAATTGCTAATTGCTTAAATTCATCAAATAAACATACTTCTTTAAAAGTTTTTAATCCCCAAAAAAATTGATAGTTTTGCGATTTGAGATGTGGATTTGAGATTTGCTCGCCTCGCGAAGCGGGAGATTTGAGATTTGAGTTTAGTATCGATCTTATTGGCGCAATCCCCGTTCCTGTAACAAAAAACACTTTCTGTTTATTGTTATCTCTTAGTTTAAACAGCCCGGCCGGGCCTTGAAAAATTACCCCGTTATTTATCTCTAGTTGATCTAAGTAGTTTGATCCTAAACCATTGGGGATAATCTCAACAAGAAGTTCAAGAGTATCTTTTGTTTGGGATGATGAAGAGATTGAATATAACCTCGAAATATAGGCTCCATCTTTTGGAACCTTTAATATCACGTACTGACCAGGAATGAAGCTAATCTCTGCGGGATCCTGTAACTTGAAGGTGAAGAGATAAATATTATTTACCAATATCTTCTTATTGGTAAGGATTGTTTTAAAATTTTTAAGCATATTTATCTCAAAACTCAAATGTTAAATGTCAAATCTACAACTGTAAATCTTAAATCTTTTAGATTTTAGATGTAGCTTTGAGATTTGAATTTTGACATTTGAGATAGAGTTCTACAATCTAGCTCTCTGATTAACCTCAGCTTCGACTAGTTCTCTTGGCCTTCCAAATTTTAGACGTGAAAGTTGAATGATTGCGTCTGCTACTTTTTGATTTGCCCCTTTTTTAAAGCTTTTTAAGTCTTTCGTCATATCAACTGAAAATGGAGGGACGGGTTCATTGTCTACAATTGTCTTCATATATGCATGATATCTTTCTATGTTTATAAGGTCGGACTCACCAAAAACTGGCTGATACTCACGCTGCAAATATGAAGCGTCTGTCACCCCAACTCTAAATGATATTAAGCTACCAACATTTCCAAATACAGCGTTTTTTACTTCCTCATCCATCTGTCCGATAAACTGATTAGCAACCGTTAAATTTAAATGGTACTTTCGGGCCTCAGACAAAATAGTTGCAAAGTCAGGAGTTGCAAAGTTTTGAAATTCATCGACATAGAGAAAAAAGTCGCGTCGTTTATCTTCTGGAATTTCCTGTCGGCTCATCGCTGCAACGAGAATTTTTGGGATTAGGACCAGTCCTAAAAATGATGAATTTTCTTCTCCGAGTTTTCCTTTGGATAAATTGATTAAAAGAATTTTTCCCTCATCCATCACATTTCTAAAATCGAAGGCTGATTTAGACTGGCCAATAATATTTCTCATTGTTTTATTGGTAACAAACCGTCCGAATTTTGAAACGATATAATCAAGGACTTCTGATTTATGAAAGTCTGATGTCTGGGCAATTTGATCTGTCCAGTAACGTCTTACTATCGGATCTTGGACCTTAGGAAGAAGTTCTTGGACGTATTTTGGATCGGTAAGTACTCTGACTATCTCAACAAATGTTGTCCCTGGATCGCTCATCACGGTCAACATGGCATTACGGACTGCGTGCTCAAACCGGGGGCCAATAATACCGGTTCTTTGAGGATCATAAAGCTTATACATCAGGTTGATTATTGATGTAGTAATAAAGTGCTTTTGGTCCTCGTTTCGCGCCTCAAGAAGATTCAAACCCATTGGCCTTTCATTGTCCGAAGGATCAAAATATATAACATCCTCGGCCCGGGATGGAGGCACGTATTGGATTATGTTGTCGATCAAGTCTCCGTGAGGATCAATGACACAGACTCCGTGTCCTGCCCGAATATCCTGAATCGCCATATCTTGAAGTAAAACAGATTTTCCTACACCGGTTTTTCCGATTATGTAAATATGTCTTCGTCTATCTTCAAATCCAATGCTGACTTTTCTTTTTACCCCTCGAAAATATCCATGTCCAATATATGTCCCTTCATCTGATTCAACTTCTGAAGGGACTGGAGCTGTCTTAGCTTTAAGCCATTGAATATGTGGTGTCTCAATTGTCTTATTTGGGAAATGAAAAATAGTCGCAAGTTCATCAGAGGACAAAACCGAAATTGATTTAAAATATGGAAGATCAACTACTGGGAAAAATTTATAGATAAAATTAATCATGAAGCTCCCTTTAAATAAACTTTTTGCTCCTGAAAAGCTATTTAGATCAGAATTAAACTGAGAAAAAGCTGTTTTAATATTCTTAAGGTGGATATCGGCCGCCTCTTTTGTTTTGGCCGATACGACAAAACGGATTGTCGTTTCAAACCCAGGCTTATTACATTTATCATCGATTCTCTCAAGTACTTTTGGATCAGTTTTAAAAGTCGCCTTCTCCGGATTAGCTTCATTTTTCTTTGTTGATGAAACATAAGATTTTCCGAGTTTTTTCCATTTTGATTCAGCGGGTCGAATCAGTATTTGTATTATTGCGCCTTCTTTGTTGCCTATTTTTGAAAGAGCCGAGGTAACTGCAGCGAGTGGATCGGTTGAAAGATCTTTAAAAAGCCTGATCGGCATATAGGAGACATCCTTTGTTACTACTGCTCCATAAGCAACCTTTCCATCTTCAGAAAATATATTAGGTTCATCAACTTTTTTTATATCAGCCGCCGGATAGTATCCATAGACTGTCTTTTCCACTAAATCAATTATTCTTGACGGGGCAGATATATAAAATCTAATATCTGATTGTCTTCCAATAATTTCAAAGCTGACAACATCGTCAAGATCTAAAAATGACCACATCCCTGATTTCTTTAAAGAGGAAAAGGAAGCGAACATCTGCTCGGCTGCATCAATTTTAATTTCGTTTTCCTTAGGAAGTCTCACCTCAAGAGTTAACATTTCAAGTGAAATTTCTTCTCTTTTTTTAAGTCTAAAATAAATTATCACTAAGTAAATAAAAACAAGCGTCAATCCTGCGGCAATAATTGCGGCTAATGTAGCCAGAGATACCGTCACTAACTTATCAATAAATATCTGGTAATCGATGTTTTCCATAAAAATAATACCTATAAAAAAGTATATAATAAAATCAGCCATGAAACACGGAATAAAAATCAAAGATCAATCCGCCCGCTGGCGGACAAAGATCAAATCTCTCAATATTGCTAATAATGTAAAAGTATTTATAGTGTTCTTGTTGTCATTATGCTTATTAGTAAATATATTTTTTTCCCAATTAATCTCGCCTATTTACTTTCATTTAGTTAATGATGATAGGCAATCAGTAGTTCAGTTTCTAAAAAGCATTCGTCCTTTATATTTTTTTGAAAAAGAATATGATAAATATAAAGAAATTTATGGAAATAACATATATTTCGATGTTTTTAGTGAAGAAAATAGCCAAAATCAAAAGATTAAAGAATTTGAACAAATATTAAGCAAAAACCCTAGATCTCGGGACGCACTATATGGTCTTTATTTGCTATATAAAGAAAAGGATGATGATAAAACGGCTGAGGGATATTTAAAACAGGCAAAGGCGATTGATCCGAAGATAAATTAGAAATTTTTTAATATGTTAAAACAGGCTCATCTCTACATAATCGGCGATGTCATTGGTGTTGGGTTCCGCGCTTGGACTAAAATCCAGGCTAAAATTAATGGAGTTACTGGTTGGGTAAGAAATAATTTTGAAAGATCTGATGTATTTGGTAAGTCGGGGGGCGTTGAGACGTTAATCCAAGGGTCTGAGGAAAAAGTCAATCTTATGGTAGAAGCATTACGTCAAGGGTCGCCAGTTTCAAGAGTTGAGGACGTTGAGATTACATGGCAAGACGCCAAAGAAATATTTGAAGGATTTGAAATTAGAAAGTAACTTTAAATAAATAATAATAGATTTTTCAGCGATTAAATTTTTTTCTTCCAATTTTCTGGTCGAAGCTCTCGTACTTTAGCTC
The DNA here is from genome assembly GCA_000990565.1 of Candidatus Roizmanbacteria bacterium GW2011_GWA2_35_19. Classification (GTDB taxonomy): domain Bacteria; phylum Patescibacteriota; class Microgenomatia; order UBA1406; family GWC2-37-13; genus GWC2-37-13. The sequence continues at coordinate 16,875 of LBQC01000008.1, forward strand.
CAGTTTTCCACATCTCAGAATTTCGCATTTCTGAAAGCTCTTTTTCTAGACCTTGGCGATAATTTTTTTGACTGTTTTTTTGGATTACTCTTCGAGCTTCTTTTCCTGAGGCAACACTTTTATAAAGCTTGTTAAAGACCGGCTGGACAGCCTTCTTAAACTCACCCTTCCAATCCAAAGCACCCCTTTGAGCGGTGGTTGAACAGTTTGCTAACAACCAATCGGCTCCTTGCTCAGCCATCAAAGGAATCAAGCTCTGAGTCAGCTCTTCCACCGTTTCGTTAAAGGCTTCCGATGGCGAGTGTCCCATTTTACGGAAAAATTCATATTGGGCTTCCATAATTCCCACAGTTGCTCCAAGCAAAACCCCTCTTTCACCGGTCAGATCAGAATAAACTTCGTTTTTAAAAGTCGTTTCAAAAAGATAACCGGAACCAATCCCAATACCCATAGCCAAAACTTTATCTTCGGCCTGACCAGTAGCATTTTGATAAACTGCATACGAGGAATTAATACCTTTACCTTCAACGAAAAGTTTTCGCACCGATCGACCAGCTCCTTTAGGGGCAACTAAAATCACATCAACATCTTTAGGTGGAACTATCTTTGTTTCTTTTGAAAAAGTTATCCCAAATCCATGGGAAAAATATAAAGCTTTGCCAGGAGTCAAATGTTTTTTAATAAGGGGCCAGCCGGCAATCTGTCCGGCATCTGGTAAGAGATAGGAAATAATTGTTCCTTTTTTGGCGGCTTCTTCGACTTCAAATAAAGACTTACGCGGTTTCCAACCGTCAACAACTGCTTTATCCCAAGATTTAGATGGTTTTCGCTGACCAACAATCACTTTAAATCCATTATCCCTTAAATTTTGTGCTTGGGCCGGGCCTTGAACGCCATAACCAATGACAGCAATCGTCTCATTCTTTAATACTTCTCTGGCTTTCTCCAGAGGAAATTCCTCTCTCGTCACGACATTTTCCGAAACCCCCCCGAAATTTATTTTAGACATAAGAAAAAAGAAAATTTATAAATATTAAAAACTCAAAACAAAAACTTATACATACCAGGCTTCAACTTTTGCCCAATGTAAATGACCATGCAAGGCAACGTTCTCCTCTTTGCTTAATGTACAGTGAATATGAGCTTTCCCATCTCGGATTTCGCCAGTTCCGGACAACTCCATCGGCTCTTTAAAGGTTTTTAAGATATCTTTTTTTGCATCTTCTTTTGGCATATTACTGATACAACATTCGTCAACTGCTCCGATTACCGAAACAATTGCGCCTTTATTTAAATTTATTTTTTTGAATCCTTTATTCAAAACATCGATTACTTCTTGGCCTTTATTGATTTTGAATTCCAGTAATTTCATAGTTTTTGTTTGTCATCCCCGTCTACGCTGGAATGACAGTCAACGAAACTTTTAACGACTGTCAATTGCTATTGCGTCAATTTCTAACAATACCCCTTTTGGTAAGCTTCTCACTCCTACAGTAGCCCTGGCCGGTTTGTTTTTTGTAAAATAGGTCGAATAAATTTTATTAACCTTAGCTAAATCAGTCATGTTTGCTAAATATAAAGTTGCCTTCACAATTTTATCTAGGCCTAATCCCGATTCCTCAAGAACAAGTTGAAGATTTTTGAGCACTCTATGAGTTTGATTTTCAATTCCTTCAACAACTTCATAAGTTGAAGGATCTATTCCAATTTGACCAGCACAAAAAATTAATCCATTCGCTTTAACTGTTTGTGAATATGGTCCTAGTGCCTTTGGTACAACATCTTTAGTTATATTCATAAATATTTACTAACTAGTAACCGCACCGTATGATGCACTTGATACTAATTTTGCATATTTAGCTAAGACTCCTCTTTCATATTTTGGTTTTGGGGCTTTCCATTGAGATTTTCTTTTTAACATTTCTTTGTTGTCAACCAAAAGATCAACGGTTTTTTTGTTAAGGTCAATCTTTATTTGATCGCCTTCTTTAACCAGACCGATTGGTCCTCCGACGACGGCTTCAGGAGAAATATGGGCGACCATAATCCCGTGGGTCCCGCCGGAAAACCGGCCATCGGTAATTAGTGCCACGTCTTTTCCAAGTCCCGCCCCCATCAGAGCTGATGAAGGAGATAACATCTCCCTCATTCCAGGACCCCCTTTTGGTCCTTCGTAACGGATGACAATCACGTCGCCCTTTTTTATTTTTCCGTCAAGGATGGCGGTTAAAGCGTCTTCCTCCTTTTCAAAAACTCTAGCCGGTCCCTGGTGGAAACTAATTTCTTTACCGCTCAGTTTCATCACCGCCCCCTCTGGAGCTAAGCTACCTCGTAAAATAACAACGTGGTGGTGGGCGGGAGCAAGTGGCTGTTTCAGGCTAAAAATAATGTCTTGGGTTGCCGGTCTTAATGGAGCTGATTTTAAATTTTCAGCAACGTTTTTTCCGGTGACCGTCAGACAATCGCCGTGAATTAATCCGGCTTCATACAACATTTTCATTACCATCGGCACGCCGCCAATATCATCCAGATGTTCCATCATATACTTGCCAAAAGGACTGAAGTTTCCAAGCAAAGGTGTTTTTTTAGAAATTCTTTCAAAATCATCCAGCTTTAAATCAACTCCTGCTTCATGGGCAATTGCTAGAAGATGCAAGACTGCGTTGGTCGATCCGCCCAGTGCCATAAAGACGGTGATCGCATTCTCTAATGATTTTTTCGTGACAATATCACGGACATGGATATTTTTATCCATTAAATTCATCAAAGCCTTAACAGAATCCTCGCAATCTTTTAGTTTTTTTGGAGAAATTTTATTGTTGCGATCGACAGCCGGATGAGAAGCAGTTCCAGGCAAGCTCATCCCCATTGCCTCAATTGCCGAGGCCATTGTATTAGCCGTATACATTCCGCCACAAGCACCATTGCCGGGACACGATTTACATTCGATCTCATGCATTTCTTTTTCGGTAATTTTTTTGGCTCCAAACTTTCCAACCGCCTCAAAAATGCTGACAATATTTAAATCTTTTCCATGGCTTTGCCCCGGAAGAATTGTTCCTCCATATAGGGTTATGCCGATGCTATTATTTCGGCAAAGAGGCATTAAGGATCCAGGAATCGTCTTATCACAGCCGCTAAGAGTCAAAGCACCGTCAGCCATATAGGCTTCGTGCATCATCTCGATTGAATCAGCAATTAGGTCGCGACTAACCAAAGAATATTTCATTCCCTCCATACCCATTGTCTCTCCGTCGGTCACAACCGGAGTGCCGAAAATCACCGGTTTTCCACCCTGTTTTTCAACCTGTCTCATCACTTCTTCGCCAAGTCCCTGAATATGGGCGTTACACGGTGTGATATTGGTATAAGGACAGGCAACTGTAATTAATGGCTTTGAGAAATCCTCGTCCTTAAATCCAACCGCCCTCATCATCCCTCGAGCCGGGGCTCTTTTGTACCAGTTTTTTGTCCCCGGTTTTCCGATTAATTGATTACTGCGTTTGTTTTGCATAATTAATTTTGGGCGGGAAAACCCTGCCCCTACGGAATTATCAAATTAAATATGAATATAATAATTCCTTATCCTCGATGATTTTATAATTAAAACCAAACTCTGTCAATTTACTCAAAACAGGGGAAAGATAATCCTTTTCTTTAAATTCTACCCCAACCAAAGCAGGTCCTTTTTCCTTGTTATTTTTCTTGACATATTCAAAAAGAACAATATCATCGGTAGGTCCCAAAACGTGATTAACAAATTTTTTTAGTTGACCGTGTTTTTGAGCAAAGTCAATCAAAAAATAGTATTTTTTTCCCTGATAGACCAAACTCCTTTCCAAAATTTCCGGGTAACGAAGCAGATCATTATTGCCACCGGAAATAATACAAATAACTGTTTTTCCTTTTATTTTGTCCTTAATATTTTCTAAAGCTGAGATAGATAAAGCGCCAGCAGGTTCGGTAATAATTCCCTCGTTTTGATAGATGTCTACCATCGCCTTGGCTACATATCCGGTATCGATGATTTCAATTGAATCAACATGTTTTTTACAAATATCAAAATTTAGTTTTCCTGGAGTTTTGACGGCACAGCCATCACAAAAAGTATCGACAAAATCCAAAGAGATGATTTTTTCGGCTTTTAACGATCTATCCATACAATCGGCGCCAACAGCCTCAACACCAAGAACTTTGATTTTTTTATTTTTCTCTTTTAGATAAGTTCCTACTCCGGAAATCAATCCACCGCCACCAATCGGAGCCAAGACATAGTCGACTTGACCGTTTAATTCTTCAAAAATTTCTTTTCCGATTGTTCCCTGTCCAGCGATGACTTTTTCATCGTCAAAGGCGGGGATGTAAACAGCTCCGGTTTCCTTTGAATAGTCTTTGGCGGCTTTAGTACTTTCATCATAAGTTTGACCAACAAGTTTTATCTGGACATAACCATCGCCAAAATATTTGACCCTCTCAATCTTTTGGTTTGGGGTGACAATAGGCATAAAAATTATTCCTTTTATTTTTAATTTTGTGCAAGATAAAGCAACTCCCTGTGCGTGATTACCGGCTGAAGCCGTCACAACGCCTCGCTTTTTTTCGTTTTGACCCAATTGAACCATTTTGTTATAAGCCCCGCGAATTTTATAGGAACGGATTTCCTGGAGATCTTCCCTCTTAAAATAGATTTTTGCTCCATAAAACTTTGAAAGACGGCTGTTATATTGGAGCGGAGTTTTTTTTATCACCCCCCCAAGATTCTTAGCCGCTTTTTCTATTTCACTAATAGTTATTTTCATACTTTGTTTGATTAATAATTAATGGCTTACTTTATGATATTTAATTTCAATAACTTCAATAATTTTGTAGATTTGCTTGACCAAAGTGTCAACAATCCTATCCTCAATTTCGGCTGTAAAAAATATTTTGGAAATACCGTTATTTTTGACAGTATAGGCATTAATCCGTTCAATATTAATCTTTCTTTTTGTCAATAAGCCAGCTATCCTGTAAAGGACTCCGGGTTTATTTTCTGTCACAATATCAACGGTGTATTTCATATTATTCAAGCCTCACTTCGTCAACCGACGTCCCGGTAGCGACCATGGGAAAGATATTATCTTCTTTCTCCACCTTAACTTCTAAAAGATATGGACCGTTAAAATTAATAAATTTATCTAAAGCTGAGTCAAGCTTGTTTCTTTCAACAACTTTTTCACCTGAAATATTGTACGACCTGGCCAATTTAATAAAATCAGGACTTTCCATGTGGGTAAAAGAATATCTTTTTTCAAAAAAAAGTTGTTGCCACTGACGGACCATCCCTAAATATTCGTTATTCAAAAGCAATATTTTTATTGGCAATTTTTCCTGCATTATTGTTCCAAATTCTTGGATGGTCATCTGGATCCCACCGTCACCGACGACGGCAAAAACCAATCTTTTAGGCGCACCAATCTTAGCTCCGATGGCCGCTGGAACAGCGAAACCCATCGTTCCCAACCCGCCCGATGTTATATAACTATCGGGATTTTTATATTTATAATAACGGGCTGCAAACATTTGATTTTGTCCAACGTCGGCAACAATTATAGCCTCATTTTTAGTTTTTTTTGAAAGCAAACTTAAGACAACATCCATTGTTAATTTGTTTTTATTTTTTATTTGTTTATTTTTTTCTACAGCCAGTTCTTTTTTATCCATATCTTTAAATTCATTAAGCCAATTAACATGGTTATTTTTTTTAAGAAGTGGGGTAAGTTTTTTTAAAACATCCTTTACGTTTCCAACCAGAGGAACATGAGCATGAATATTTTTATGATGTTCGCTTTCATCAATATCGATGTGGATTACTTTTGCATGTGGCGCGTACTCAGAAAGTTTACTGGTCACTCGGTCGTCAAAACGCATACCAACAGCAAATAAAACATCGGCAGAATTTGTAAGTTTATTAGGTGAATAATTACCATGCATTCCAAGCATGCCCACATAAAGAGGATGATCAAAAGGAATCGATGAAAGACCATGGAGGGTGGAGGCGGCAACCATTCCTGTTTTTTCGATTACCTTTAAAACTTCTTTTTCTGCTTTGGAAATCAATACTCCGTGACCGACCAACATTAATGGTTTTTTGGCATTATTAATAATTTCAGCGGCTTTTTCTATATCTCCATTGTTAAATTTATTGACTGTTTTCAATTTTTTGATATAAAAATTTTTTGGGTAATTAAATTCCGCTTTTTCAAACTGGGTATTTTTGGTGATATCAATAACGACCGGTCCAGGTCGACCGTGACTGGCGATGTAAAAAGCTTTAGCAACAGCTTCAGGAATTTCATCAGCATGAGTCAGTTGACGGTTCCATTTAGTAATTGGAGTAGTGACGCCAATAACATCTGTTTCCTGGAAAGCATCACTTCCCAGAAATTCAGCCGCAACCTGGCCGGTGACACAGACTATTGGTACCGAGTCCATCATCGCATCGGCAATTCCAGTGACAAGATTAGTCGCTCCAGGTCCCGAAGTAACCAAACAAACGCCAGGTTTTCCAGTAACTCTGGCATAACCTTCGGCTGCGTGAGCGGCCCCCTGTTCATGGCGTACCAAAATATGACGCAATTTTTTTTCGTAAAAATACAGAGCATCATAGATGGGCATATTAGCTCCACCCGGATAGCCAAAGATCACTTCCACCTTTTCTTGCAAAAGTGACCTCATTAATATTTCCGCTCCTGTATGTTTCATATTAAAAACTAATAACTGTTAACCAATTTTTATAATCATCATTATTTCCCCTGACGACTTTGAAAAATAAATTCTGTAGTTTTTCAGTCACTGGACCTTTTTTACCATTCCCAACCATTCTTTTGTCAACTTTTGAAATCCAAGATATTTGAACTCCTGTTCCTGAAAAAAAGGCTTCATTAGAAATATAAAGTTCGCTTTTATCTATCAATCTCTCTTCTGTGGGAATTTTTAAGTTTTTTGCTAACTCTAAGATTGTTTTTCTTGTTACTCCCTCAAGGACATCGTCGGTTTTACTGGCTGTTATAAGGACCCCGTCTCTAACAATAAATAAATTTGCTGCCGATCCTTCGCTAACCTGTCCATTTTCAGTCAAAAAAATTGCCTCATCATATCCATTATCTACGGCTTCCTGATGGGCTAAAGATGAATTAACATATGCCCCTGTTATTTTTGCCCTCGCGGGGATTGCTGTGTCAGATACTCTTCTCCAGGTTGTTATCATAGTTGATAAACCCTTATTTATAGGTAAATACTCACCAAGGGGAAACATAAACAAACAAAAATCAAATATCTTGTCTTTTTCAAAACTCGGGGAAATGTTTAGGCTTTTAGCATATGCGAGTGGTCTGAGATAGACATCAGTGTTTGGCTTATTTTTTTTGACAAGGTTGGTGGTTATTTCAACTAAATCTGACTGTGAATAAGGAATTGAAACTCCTAATATCTTTAAAGAACTTAAAAGTCGATTATAATGATCTTTCAATCTGAACAACGATAAAAACTTTTTATCACCATTATAGTAACCCCTTAACCCTCCAAACACGCCATTGCCGTAATGAAGGGCATTGGTCATTACTGGAATTTTAGCATCTTCAATATTGATAAATGTTCCCTGAAAAAAAGCTTTTTGACAAAAATCTTTTAATTTCATAATAAAAGAATTAATAAATTTGACCTAAAAAAAACCGCCCTTCTTGGGGCGGGTAATTTCCTATCAACAAAAATCAACCTCCCAACGGGGTGGTAATAATGCTAATAATAATAGTTTGCTTATTTTTCATAACTGTCTAAGGATTATAACAAGGGTTTTTAAAATTTGCAAATGTAATTGTTTAATTATGCGTTGTTATAATACAAATAGATACCTCGTGTGGACCTACGGGGAATTGAACCCCGACCTACACTATGCCATAGTGTCGTTTTGCCGTTAAACTATAGGCCCTGAGAACTAGAATATGGAAAATAGAATATTGAGGATAGATATTTATCTTTCTGCCTTCTAACTTCAATCCTCTAAATCCAACCTTCTATATTCTATCATCTATCGTCTAAATTTGGTTATACTAAATCTATGGACCAGCATCCTGTACCAAGACAGATAACGACCTTTGAATTTAAGCTTGTCGGCTTTTTAACGATTAAACAATTTATTTATATTGTCATATTTGTAGCACTTGGTGCCATCGTTTATGGCATATTCCCAGTTCCAATTTTAAATATATTTTTTGCTATTATAGTTGGATCAATCGGTCTAGCCTTTGCTTTTTTACCGGTAAACGACCGACCTCTTGATGTCTGGGTAAAAAATCTTATTAAAAGGCTTTCGTCTCCCACCCAATATAAATTCAAAAAACAAAACGCCCCTCCTTCTTTTTTGTTGAATATGACCCCCTCTTCCCCTTCTCAACTCACAACTCATGTTGACTCTCAAAAAAAACTTGCAAATTATCTAGGAAAAAATTCTGATAAAAATATTTCAAAAAAACAATCTATTAATAATCTTTTTCAAAAACCAATAAGTATTCCTCAAAAAAAAGATCAATCCAATCAAAACACATCTAATATAACAAATAGTTCTCCATCTATTAAGTCCTCGGGCCCAACTAAAAA
>LBQC01000009.1:0-25531 GCA_000990565.1 Candidatus Roizmanbacteria bacterium GW2011_GWA2_35_19
GTATTTGCCGCTATGATGTCGACTAAATTTACGTCAATTATTTTTTATCCGCTAATATTATTGTTATTTGCTTATAAAAATTGGGGTAACTGGAAAAATTTATTAATTTGTATTTTAACTTTCCACTTATCATTCATCATTTTTCACTATCTTACGATGCCTTATGCATTTATTGAGCAAGTACGTTTTCTACGCGATATCAAAGAGCAATTAAAAATGAATTCTAATCCTTATATCTTCCCATATACTTTGCAGTATGTCGGCACGATCCCCTACATATATTATTTGAAGAATATTTTTTTATGGGGACTGGGACCGTTTATATCAATCCTCAGCATAATTGGATTATTTAACCTTTTTCAATTTTCAATTTTCAATTTTCAATTTTCATTGAAATCTAAATTTATAAATTACAAATATTTAATTATTTGTTTATTTTTTTATTTGTATTATTTTATTGTTATTGGTCAATCGGCCGTTAAGTTCATGCGCTACATGCTCCCACTCTATCCGTTTCTTACCATCCTCGCAGGATATGGATTGTTCTCTCTCTGTCATCCTGAGCGAAGGAATGAAATGACTGAGACGAAGGATCTAGCGAAACGTAAATTTATTTCGAAGCTTTTTTCATTCTCTAGATTTCTCGCTATACTTGGTATTACAGGAGGTGTCTTATGGACTTACATGTTTGTAAACATATATTCTGTAGAACATACGAGAATTACTGCCAGTGATTGGATTAGCAAAAATATCAAAGAAGGCGCAACTATTGCGACCGAGCATTGGGATGATGGCATGCCATTATATGGAGGGGAAAAATATAAACATGAAGAATTAACTTTGTATGATCAGCCAGATGATGTGAACAAATGGTTAGTTATGAATGAAAAACTTAAAAATAGTGATTATATAATCATCGCCTCAAACAGGTTATATACCCCTCTTCGAAAGTTATCTGACTGCCAAAAGTATCGATCTTGTTTTCCAAAAACTGCTTGATGAATCTTTCACCGTCTACGACCACCCAAAAATATTAATATATAAAAAAATCAATTAATTGAATTTCGAATAAAAAATATGATTCTATCTATAATAATTCCCGTTTATAATGAAGAAAAAACAATTGAAAAAATCATCGACTTGGTTCTTAAAACTAAGCTCCCTAATTCTTTTGAAAGGGAAATTATTATTATCGACGATGCATCATCTGATCAAACAAAAAAATTAATTTTAAAGAAGATACAAAAAATACAACAAAAAAATCAAATTTTTTTAATTACAAAGCCAGAAAATGAAGGAAAAGGATCGGCTATTTTAATAGGCCTTAAAAAAAGTAAGGGTGACATTATAATAATTCAAGACGCTGACCTAGAATATTTGCCAAAATATTATTCCTCATTATTGACACCTATAATTGATAACAAATCAAGCGTTGTATATGGGACAAGAATAAGGACAATGAAATTTAAGCTTTTTGGGGAAAATAGAACGCCTTTAATATTGCATTATTTAATGAACCGATTTTTAAGTCTCTTTACCAATTTATTATATGGTTCGAATATAACGGATATGGAAACATGTTTTAAAGTATTTACGAGAAAAGTTTATAATCAAATTGAGCCCCTAAATTCAAAAGGTTTTGAAATTGAGCCGGAAATTACATCAAAGATATTAAGAAAAAAGATTAATATCTACGAGGTTGATATAAAAACTATTCCACGTGGATATAATCAAGGAAAAAAAATAAAATGGTATGATGCTATATTTGCTATATGCACCCTAATCAAAAATAAGATTATTTAAAATAATGAAGAAATATATTGTTCCATTTTTAATAATAATTTTTTCGTTTTATTTAGTCGTTTTTACTTCCCAAAAAATATTTGAAAAAATACCGCATTCTCAGGATGAAGTTGCTTATCTATTTCAAGCAAAAATTTTTAGGTCGGGCCAAATATATTTAGAGTCTTACCCAAAAGAAATTAGAAGATTTTTTGATCACGAATTTATTGTTAATAATGGTCATTGGTATGGAAAGTATTCTCCGGGAGAATCCATTTTCCTTGCAATTGGTTACTTATTTGATATTCCATGGTTAATTAACCCTATTTTTAGTTTATTATCAATAACAATATTATTTCTTATCGCAAAAAATTTTTTTTCTTATCACGTCGCAATTTTAACATTAATACTGTTTTCTATTTCACCCTTTTTTATTCTGATCTCAGGAAGTTATTTAAGTCATCCTTCGGCTCTATTTTTTACATTATTATTTTTTTACTCGATTTTTAGCACTTATCAAAATAAATACAAAAATAATCTCTTCGATAAACTAAGTGCCATATCTATTGGAATGGTTTTTCTAATTAGGCCTTTTAATAGTATCGCTTTATTAATAATTTTTTTAATAAATTATTTTATAAAATTTTTATCTATTAAAGAATTTTCTAACAGAATTAAAGCTCTACATATATTCTTGAAATTAATAATTTTAGTGACGTCATTTATTCTTATACATTTAATTTACAATAAAATATTAACTGGAGATTATACTAAATTCCCACATCTTTCGTATTTTAAAAACGATTTCATTGGCTTCGGATCAAGAGGAGTTGAATGGGATCAAAATTTTACCCCTAGACAAGCGGTTGACAACATCATCACTAATTATATAGCTTTTAAAGAGTTATTTTTATTTATTCCTAATTTTATTTTGATATTTTTTGTTTTTCTTTCGTTTTTCAGAAAGAATTTTTACTTACCTATTATTTTATTTTTATTTTTTTTATTTCAAGTTATTTCTTACTTTTTCTATTTTCATCCTGGAACTTTTTTAGGTCCAAGATATTGGTTTGAGGCATCATGGACAATTGCATTACTTTTTTCTTTAGGCGTATCAAATTTACTTCATTTTTTCAAAAAATCCATTAATCAAAAATATCTTAATTTGATCTATTTTATTTTATCTTTTGTATTTTATATATTTATCTTAAAAAAGGATACTAAATTACTTCCAACATATAAAGGTCACAATGGTATAACTGCAATGTCGATACTACCTATAAAAAAACCAGCGCTAATATTAGTTGAAGGTGAAAAAAACTGGCAGACGTACGGTCAGTTTTTTATTAACTTTGACCCTACTAAAGAATCTAGTCCTGTTATCTTTGCCCGAAATAATGCCATACACAATGTACCTAAGAACTTGCCACCTTTAGATAATAATCTTCTAATTAAATATTTTCCCAAAAGGCAAATTTATTATTTTAAAGAAGGTACTTTAGAAAATTTCATTGTCGATTAGATAATAAGCCTTATTTTTGTTAGGGTAATCGATAGTTTTTTTTATTTTATAAGGCCATTTTACTTCTTTTAATTCTTCAGATCTTACAGCAAATAATTGTTTTTTTTGGGTGTTAAGACGATCTGGTCCCCCAATATAACAATTGGAGCACAAGTTATTTGAATCGTAAAATTTCAAAAATATTTCTGGAGCATTAAATGAACCGGTCATATATAATTCGTCGTATTTATCAGACTGTGTTTTAAAGTATGTAATTATTTCTTTTGGACCATACTGCCAACCCCAATAATCTGCAGAATAATTTGGATATTCGCTTAATTTATATATAAATTTACACAACGATGAAATGACGACTATTAATGATAGTAATGCAAAAATATATTTTTTGAAATTAGCACCCTTTTTAAAATACGAAAAAATATAATAAAAACCTGCTGCTGAAATTATTTGAAAAGGAATTACCCCAATAATCGATCTTGTAGCGGAAGGAGTTACGATAGTGAACATTGAGCTTATGGGATAAATAATTAAAAAAGAAATTATAAAAAACATTGATTTTTTAAATCTTCCGTTCTTAATAAGCGAAAAAAGACTAATTATTATAAGTGGCAATTGAAACCAGTACAATTCACCAATTCCTCTAATCGAAGTACGAGTGATAAATGAGCCTGGGAAATCGATTTCACCTGATTTAAATAAAAAGACTGGTGAAAAATGATTTAAATAAGCAGTTAAAATGTTTTGAAAAGTCATCGACGTCATTTTTACCTGGTTCCAACGTTCAAAAAAACCTCCATTAATTAAATATGGCCAAATTAATATTAATAATATAATTACTCCGAGAAAATTAAATATCCAAAATTTTAGTGACTTAAACCAAAATTTAGTCTTATCAAAAAAGATTATTAAAAAACTAATATAGAGGGGCAGCAGATATATTTTTGGGGGATTATAAGTTAAAAAGCTTAGAATTAGTGAAATAATCGCATAAGGATAAAATTTAAAATTTTTTATACTTTTGATTAGAAGCAATATTGATAAGCTAACCCAAAAAGGAGTGGTAATAACTTCAAACCCAAAACGACTGAAATGAATATGCCAAGGTGAGATTGCTAAAAAAAAAGCTGAAATCAACCCTATCTCTTGATTAAACAGTTCTTTTGCTAAAAAATAAAGAATAATTATGGCCGCTAAACCGTAAATTAGCGAAGTCATCCTAATACTAAGTTCACTTAAGCCAAAAATCATAACAACAGGAACGGCTGAATAAATATAGACAGGATTTTTATATTCACCAAAAGCTTTAAAATAAACAGGAAAACTAACACCAAATTCATCTTTGCCTGTTTTTAAAATTTTATAAGCATTATATTCGAAGCTCGCTTCATCAGCAAAAAATCCTGCAGGGTTAGAACTAATATTCCAAACTCTTACCAAAAATCCTATCAGTAAAATAAAAGAAAATAAAAAAAATAAAAGCTTGTTGTTATTCAACTTATTGATCATCTTTACATAATTCTTTTAATTATTCCAAGTATTCCCTGCTTCCAGCCGACGGTGTGAGTGACTCCTGACCCCCGAGATTTTATCTCTTTGTAATTTTTTAGGTACCATTTGTAGGCTTTTATAAGTGCGTCAGAATTTGAGTATTTCGGGTGCCAATTAAGGGCTTTTGTTAACTTATCGATTGAGACGTATGAATCTTTATCCGCTGTGTCATAGACCCACTGGTATAGAGGAGAAATATGTAATTTTTCAAATAGCCAAAGAGTTTTTTTGACTAGAAATGCAGGAGTGGGAAATATCTTTGATTTTGATTTTAACTCATCAAACATCATTTGAAAATCTCCCTTGACGGTTGTGAATTTCTCTGCACCAATATTGAAGGCTCCATTTAAGTCACCCTCAGGGTGTCCAATCTTTCTCTGGACACCCTGAGGGTGACCAGAGCTGCATGCTAAAAATAAATAGCAGGCCTCGGACAAGTCGTCGACGTCAAGAAGTTGATAACGATTGTCTCCTGATCCAATAACCGGAATTTTCTTACCATCATGGATCCAGTCAAAAAGAATTTCAAAAACTCCAAGACGGTGGGTGCCTAAAAAAGTTTTAGGCCTAATAATTGTGACATTTAATCCTTTTTTTATAAATTTGAAACACCTATCTTCTGCCATAATCTTTGAAATCCCATAAGCCCCTACTCCTATTCTTGGATCCGTTTCAACTATCGGGTGTTTTTTTGGTACACCGTACACTGCGGTTGACGAAATATATATAACCCTTTTTGTTTTGTTATTTAAAGAAGCATTTAATATGTTTTCTGTCCCATCAACATTTATTTTCATTATCTCAGTGTTTTTCCAAAGTGGAAGGGCGGCAGCTGCATGGATTGCAAAATCCGGTTTTATTTCTTTAAACAATCGATTAATCAATTGTTTATGGGTAATGTCTCCCTTTATAAAATTGCATTTTTTTGGATATTCTTTTTTATCAAAATCGGCAATATCAAGTAAATAAAGATCAAATTTTTTCTTAGAAAAATACTTGGCTAAATGCAGTCCCAAGAAACCGGCCCCGCCGGTTATAGTTTTTAAAACCTGTTCTACTCCACCAGGAAAAAAATCCCTTTTATTTTCCAAAAACAAAACTAGAAATATTTTTATTCACTCTCCTACATAAGTCAAGTTTTAAGATCGATCGATCACTACCTGAGATTAATAAACTTGTGAAAGCTAAAAAAATCGAAGCATATATAGTTACTGGTAGATATTCATTTTTAAAAAAAGATTTTGATAACTGGATTAAGATCATTAATAAAGACAAAATTTTTAAAGACATTTATCAAAATACTAAGGATCTACAGCCAAATGAATTTAAAATAAAAATGATTAAAAAATTAAATCTAGATGTTTACGTTGAAGACAATTACGATATCATCGAAAGACTAAATAATCATACTAAAGCAAAGATTTATTGGATAACTAACTTTCTTGACAAAAACATTCCCTATAAATTTAAGTTCTCTTCCTTGAAAGAAACAGTCGAATTTTTGAGGAAGCACGGGTAAGAAACTGAAACCTTTCTTTATCAATAAAATATCGTAGTAAATCTCGAGTAGTGATTATTCCGACTGGGTGGCGCTCTTCATCAACTAAGATCACGCTCCCAATTTTTTTATCTATCATCAATTTAAAAGCATCACTAACTAATCCTTCTTTTTTCAATGTCAATACAAAAGTCTTAACAAAGTTTTTTACAGGTTGAGAATTTATATGACTTTTATCTCCTACCTTTTCCCGCCGACCCCCTTGACCTTTGGGTGTGACCATAAATGATATTAGGTCATAATAGCTCAATATTCCTTTTAATTTCATATCTCGATTAATAACAATGATCTTTGAGAATTTGGAAGTTTTAAAGATATGGACAGCTTTTGCGATTGATTCATCTTCATAAATTACAACCAGAGGGCGCTTCGGAAATCTAAAAAGAACGCTTATTTTTTCTTTAAAAATTGGGAGCTCTTTTAAATGTGTGAGCAATCGTCGAGCAGAGATTATTCCGAGAAAATTATCCTTTCGATCTAATACGGGCAAATAATGGATTTTTGATTGTATTAAAAGCTCGGCAACTTTTGATAGAGAGAAATCGATATATATTTTTGGGGGGTGGTGAAGGCAATGGAGCACTTTAGAATTACCCGGGTGTGATGACTTAATTAAACTATAATATGGGTTAATTACGCCTATATACTTATCATCAGCGTCAAATACAAATCCCGCGTCATGGGAAGTGGAAAGTCTAGAAAGAGCCTTAGTCAGCGTCTCATCAGGCGAAACCTTGATAATCTTGTCTTTTTTAAGAATATCTTGAAGATCAATCATTTCTAATCTAATAGTACAACTTAAAATTTAACTTATCAATTAGTATTTTAATACTCCTTGTCATCTCGATCCTGAGCTTGTCGAAGGAGAGAGATCTAGTCCCGACGTTAAGTCGGGACGCATATTACGCTTCGCTAGATTTCTCCCCCAACTTCGTTGGGATCGAAATGACAGTCAGATGACAAACAACCCGTTTTTATAAATTATCTTTTTCGTTCCGTCTTTCATTATCGCTTCGACCGTTTTCGGATTTGTATTGATTATATCGCAATGCTCAATCGACTCATTGAAGCCGAGTTTCTCCCAGTCTAATTCTCCCATTTTTTTTATATCTCCGCTATAACAATCGTGATATGAGGTCCCGACCGCTAGATGAGAGTTACCATACTCTCCTCCGAAGTTTTCATCATATAAAGTATTGGCCATAAACTTTGATATTTTGGAAAATCGCTTATCAGTCAGCGAAAATTCTCCAATTTTATCAGCATTTTTTTGCTTGATCATTTCTTGTAAAAGTTTTTCATTTTTATCGGCAGTTGCTTTAATGACTACTCCATCCTTAAATTCCAATTGAATATTTTTAATGATATTTCCATATCTATAAAGTGGAAAATTAAAAAATATCTTACCATTAACGCCTCGCCAATCAGGGGATGTGAAGATTTCAAAAGACGGAATATTAGCTCCTCCCCCGCCCTGAAAGCGGCGATGCTCGCCGAGTTTAATATGTAAATCCGTTTTCTCGGAAATCATATGATAAGTATCAACCGGCAAATTATTTAATTTATTTTTCAGATCATCAATCCGTTTAAACGTTGATTCCCAAGTTTTAATCGGGTTTTCTTTATCCAAGTAACAGGCATTAATTATTTCTTCCCAAAATTCTTGGATTGAGAGCCCTGCCTCTTTTGCCATCCCCGGAGTTCCATAAAGACAAAGGGTCCACGTCAACTTTCCTTTATCTTCTTTTTCAAAAAGCCATTTTCGAAGAAGACGTTTATCACCACTATTACTAATCATAATTTTTTTTGGATCAATGTTTCTTAAAAGAAATGGCTCCGTTGGAGCTATCAAATAAATTCTATGGTCTATGGTGTCTACTAATGATTTTGAAAAGAGCCAGTGGAAGCGCTTCAGTATCATATTGAAGATAAACAACCTGCCCTGGTTTGACTCCCTTCCCTTTCCCTAAGGCAAAATCAATCATCACCTTGGCATAGTTTGAGAGGATTTTTTTATCTGGGGTAAACATAAGATTAATAGTATAATATATCTGTATGAATAATCTTTGGGATTATGATAAAAAAGAACTGGAAAAAACTGAAGAAGGCAGGATCAAAATTTTGGAGTTTACTTGAAAGATAATGAGAAAATTCCTATAAATTATTTAATGAAATATTGGAAGAAACTTCATATTGAGCCAGGGCGTCGACACTTCTTAAAATTTATTATGAAATCGCGGGGTATTAATGTTGCATAATATCAATTGTCATTCCCTCGAAGGAGGGAATCCAGACTAAAATTTCCATAATAAATTAAGATCTTTTTTAAACAACAAACTTCAAAGCTTGGAACAAAGATTATTTAAAAAAACGGGCAAAATCAATCGTCACTTTCGCATAATCTTCGAGGATTTTTTTATCAGGAGTGAACATATAGAGAATGATAGTAACAAAAAGAAAAATAAAATTTAATGATCTTAAATATAATCTAATCTATCAGCAAATTTATTAAATTCACTTGCATTTATGCCTTGAAGAGATGTAGAAATTTCATTAAAATGTATTATTGAATCAATTATTTCATAAACATATTCCATCGGATACCTTGTAACCATATTAATATAAGCAGGATCTATTTTTGTACCAATTTTCTCCTTTAATTCAACAATCGCTTGTTCTTTATTGTCTCCTAATAACATTTTTCTATAAAAAATCAACAACTGTTCAGCAAATAAATGGCTTTTATTTTCAAATAAATTCTTTTCTTTCTGAAAAAATGTTTGATAAAAAGAATCAATATCCATGCCCCCTCCCGACTGAGAGAACAGTTCATCTAAATTTTTTCCACATAAGCCTAAGACTGAACAAAAAATTATAAAAGCCATAGATATTTTTTCTTGATAGGTAAATTTGTTTTCTAGTCTTAGTGATTTATTCAAACGGTCAAGAATAATTATCGGAAAAGAAGTTTCGCCTGCTACTCCTTCTAAAGCTATACCATCGGTTGGTAAAATCAATCTTTCATTCATCCTAAAAGATGAAATGCCATAACTAATTCCCCAATGATCATATCGATTCTGAATAATTAAATCAATCAACATATTTGTACTAATGCCTCGACTTAAATAAACTAACACGTCTGGATTTTTATTTGCTATTTCAAAGATCCAGCGCAAATGTTCTAATAATTTGTTCCCTTTCAAGTAAAGAAGAGATCCTCTTTTATCTGTTATGACAGAAAGTTTAGAAATATCTTTTCCAAATATTTTCTCAATATTTTTTTTGTCTTTTGGTAAGTCTCCTTTTATATGAGTATGAATAAGGCTTATTCCTTGTTTAAAATTTCCTCTGAAAAAATGTTTATTATCTCTTTTTTGATTTGGTAGAAGTTCATTACGTACAAAGCTTGCCTGCCCTCCATTTTCTATCGATTTTAATACTTCCTCACCTTCTCTGTCTACTGTAATGCATTTACGGCACGCAGTATAAGAAGCTTCTTGTAAAGATATCTCAGGTGGTCCGGAAAAAAGCGCTAAAAGAATTTTACCTGGTTCAATACCTTCTTCAGATAAACTTAAATGTTCCAAACTTCTTTGTGCGCCGGTAATAATAATATTGGTCTTACCATTAAAATATTGATGTATGCCTTCAGGATGTTCTTTATAGAATTGTTTTATCGCCTGATCATAGTTTTTTGTATTTGGATACATTCTAATGATCTGTTCGAAAAAATTAAATATTTGTGCGGGAAACAATGTAGACTGTTCATTATTAGCCAAAAGAATTGTATCTTTAAATAGCAAACTGCCTATTTCATTATCCCTTAATAAACCAAAATAAGTTTCTCCGACCTCTTGACAATATCCCCAATCGTTCAAAAAGTCTGCATGAGTGGCAAAATTCAGTTCTTGAATAAAATGTTCAATTTTTCCAAAACCCTTTTCGGTCAATTCTGGAAATTCAGGCATGATTTTGAATTTATCCTCCATTTTTTTTATAAAAGACGTTACTTTTGGTGAAATATACAAGAAAGGATTTTCAGTATTAAAAATAATATAAACTGCTTGAGCGACCAAACTATGATCTTTCGTTTTTAGGGCTTTCTCTAACCATTCATATAAATCTTTACCTAGCGTTTTTTCAATGACAATTCTATATAAAAAATAGCGATCGTCAGGATTTTCTACAGCTATTCCGTCTTTAAAATCGGAAATCTGACTATTTTCAAGGTGATACTTATGAATGGTTTGAATAGAATTTTTTTTTCGTACTATATAATGATAATTTTCTTTAAGTTCCAAACTTGATGTATTACTACTTAATCTATCATAATCTATGATTAAGTCACCCCATGTCATTTGTGCATAAACATCTCTGACTTTATGACAAACCAGATCTAATTCTAAAGCAGTTGCCCTTTCCTTATCCCAACCTTTTAAGGCATCGGATAACCTTTGTGAAATTGGAACGAATTTTTCTTTAGGTGCGCCTTCTATTCTTGCCATAAAATGGTTAATTTTACAATGCTATAGAATTATAGGCAACAAATGTTGCGCTTCGTTTTAGAACATATCTTCGTCTTAGAATTTACCTCATATCGTTTCCGAGGATCTTTTATTACTCCTCCCAATTAAATCGATTATTTTTAGGTACTAAACCTTCTTCAACAACAAGTTTTTTTATACTATCATTAACAACCAAAGAAATACCTTGATAATTTTCTAAAATTTTTTCAATAAACTCAGTTAAAAAAACAAGTGTTGAGCTGGCAACAACCAAACGATCATCTCCCTGTAGAGCAGGATGTTCTATTCCTGAGCTTTTTTCATTAGGTAAATCATCATATAAAACAAGTTGACGTAATCGCTCAGGATTTAATTTAAATTCCTCTAACCCTTTTGTTATTAATATCTGAATCAGCCAGAAAGCATGCCCTATCCTTGCTTGCCGTTCTAAAATATCTGATATATTATCTAACTGATTATTATTAATAAAAATGCGAGCAATAATATCCTCTAATCGATCTACTAAATCTTGTGGTGAGTTTGAAGGAAATACAACCTGCTCGATTAGCAAGTTAAACTGGGCCGCTACTGATCGTCGATTAATTTCTTTTTCTCTATTATTTAAGTCTTCATATTCAGTTATAGGGTATTCTTTTTTAGACGACCATTTTTTATGTACAAATTTGGCCGCTCTTTCAAAAATATTTGCAGTTGGATCTTTATCTTTAGCAATACTATCCCATATTCTGATAAGTGATTTTTTTGCCGGATCGGTCAAAATGTTCATTAAACATAATTTTTCTATGTCCTCTTCATCTTTAATGGCATAAAGTTTATCTGGTTCTTTATTATCAATCTGAGTTTGATATAACTCCTCTAATAATCCATTTGTAATGGCAACCGTAGTAATAAAGCTTTGCCTCATATTTATATCTTTTGTATTACTCCATAGGTCATTATAA
This sequence comes from Candidatus Roizmanbacteria bacterium GW2011_GWA2_35_19, assembly GCA_000990565.1. GTDB lineage: Bacteria > Patescibacteriota > Microgenomatia > UBA1406 > GWC2-37-13 > GWC2-37-13. The sequence continues at coordinate 11,878 of LBQC01000009.1, forward strand.
TCGGACTTTGAATAAGCATAGGAATTATGCACTAATATTGCTAGTTCCATCACAAAATCATATACCAGGTGATTATTATTTAATTTTTGAGTAATCGATCCTTCCTGATTATGCCATTTAGAGACTGTCTTGATCCATTCGTCCTGAGTAACTTTTTCATTTATTTTCTCAAATAAATATGATGCGGTAAGAAATACATTTCCTACATTATTACCCTTGTCAGTATCAAGCTCATCTTCAAACTTACCAAAATTTTTATCTGTAAAAAATTTTCTTACTGCGCCCCAGGTCTCATGAGATGCTTCTTTCGCTAATTTGTAACCCGTACCATATTCTGGATCAAAAAATGATCCGACGATGGAACGTAAACGACTTTTTAGCAAATTTATTGTTAGTTCTTTTTCTTGAGTTTCATATCTTTCATTCAGGCCATTTATTTTTTCAATAAGTTCCTTAATATGAGTTTCTTCGTCTTCTCTAAAAAGAGGAAAAATTGGCACATTTACAGATCGACTAAACTTTGATAATTTCTCAGTACTAATATTCTCTATTCTTCTGGCATTATTTTGAAGTATCAAATCCTGTAAGCCTTTAGCGACGTTTTGAAACAAGACTTCAAAAATTCCTGACTCAAGTCTTAAATTGTATTTTTGGGATATAATAGTCAAAATATGAGCTAAATCCTCAACAGTGTAGACTGCCCAATCAGGATAAAAGGTCGTCGCTTGCCTTGGGTCTGTATGGCGGTAAATAATATCTGCAAATCTTTTGAGATTTTCACTATCAAGAGATAAAATTTGTTTATCAGTGATTTTTTCTGCGTCTACGGCATTGGTCAAGACATCAAAAATCAAAAATATGGCTTTCGCTCTTTCAATGGGGTCAGAGGAATCAATAAATCCTTGACGGGCAATTTCTTTTCCGACGTTTTCATGGTCGCCAACTACACCGGCAATAAAATCAATATCTTTTTTGTCAATATCCAATAAAGCAAACACTTTTCTTATTAAAAGACCCATTAGTATTTGATGGTCAGAATCTATCTGTCCATCAAAGCTAACTAGATATTTTCCTCTGTCGTGAAGAGGAGCAACATAATCAACCAATAAATCCATTTGATGATCGTTCAGTAATGACTCCTCAACTTTTATTTGTTTTAAAACATCTCTTAAAGATGAGGCGCTTTTATTTACATCTTCTCTATGTTTTATTAGGTCAGCATGACGTGTTTCGTCCTCTGGGCATATATATTCGATTGAGTCGTTTAGAAGATTAAAGGCACTTTTTAGATCGCCTTTTATATACTTACTCCTTTCACTATTAACTAAATTAATAGCATATTTAATAACCTTACGATAATTTTGAAACATTTTTTTCCGTTCAGGCAAAAAAGAAGATTCACTACTACTTGCGCCAATCATCTCACGGTCACGCTCTGAATAATATTTTGTATTATGTATTCTCATTATTTGATAATAATACTATAAGATATATCAATCTACTTGACTTTAATCTGACCGCTTGATAACTTATAGTAAATATGAATCTTTCTGATTCTCTAGTTAAAGATAATGCGAGATTATCTTATTCCGAAGATAAAACCGCGATACTTTTTTTAAGCAAGTTAAACAAAATTGTCAAAAGGGACGAAATAGCTCAGGCCCTTTGGGGCAACAGATGGCTTGAAAAATACTCGGAATATATGATCGATAAGACCATCTACCGACTTCGAAAAAAGATCATCAATTCTTATAAAATAGTAACTTTAAAAAATCGAGGATATATCTTATATAAACAAGGTAATGATATCTCGCAGATACTAAAAGAGTCACTTCCAACTAAAAGTACTCAAGGTATCACACCTCTTCATCATTACTTGGAATATATGAATAATCCTAAAAACGTCAGAAAGACGCTGTTTGATCTTTTTATAGCTGTAAAAAATGAAAATGTCGGTAACTACTTGAAACCGGCAACGATTTTGGTCGTTAACTCATTTTCATATGACAATATTGATGCAATCTCTCAATGGTTGACAAAAGGTAGTATTACGAGCCGGGTGATCTTCTCAAATTTTGATGACCGGGCGATAAAAATCCATTTAAAAAGAATTAATGAATTAAATTTAAATAATTTTGACGTTTTGTTTGATGATATAAGGAAAACAAGACTGAAAAAGGAATCTTTTGATCTGGTTATAAATGATTTTCGTCTAAACTTTAATATAAATCATAAACAAAATGTTAAGGCAATGAAAAATACTTGGAAAGTCCTTAAACCAGGTGGTTTAGCCTTGATCTCAGTAGTCGTTGATCCAAGATATGAATCATCGCGTTTTGGTACCGATCAACAAAAAGCACCAATAAACAAATCAGCGCCAGCAACATTTATTTTTATGGAAAATTTACAAAGATTCTGTTTTACGGTTCCATATTACAAGAAACTGTTTTTGAATTCTGGATTCAAAATTATTAAAGAGTTCGATGTGGAAGAGGGAAAAAGCTGGTTTAGAAAACATCAATATAAAAAAAGTCAAGAGCCATCTTTCCGTAGATTCTTATTAAAAAAATAATACCAAAAAACAGCAACCTCGGAGCCTGCCTGCCGGCAGGCAGGGTTGACTTTCGGGTTGGCACAAGGATCTACCGATCAACAAAATTTATTGATTTCAACTCGAAGTTTTTTTGCTTCTTCGCGTGGGTTCTTAGCAAAAACTATATTTCTTGAAGAGTTAATGATTAGCCCACGACCTCTTGAATTGAGTCCGGCTTTGAGAGTAGCTTCTAAATCACCTCCCTGAGCACCAATTCCTGGAATTAATAAAGTCATATCTTGACCGACTATCTTTCTCACTTGTTTAAGTTCGTTAGGATACATAGCCCCAACCACCAATAGGCAGTTCTTGTTTTTATTCCATTCATGTGAGACTTGATATGCGATGTATTGATATAGTTTCATGTCATTTCGAGGCGAAGCCGAGAAATCTAGCGAAGCGTTGTACGCGTCCCGACGTAACGTCGGGACTAGATCTCTCATTCCATTCGAGATGACAAGGTCCTGGATCTCCCCAGCCCCGGCGTTACTTGTTTTACATAAAACAATAATTCCTTTATCTTTTTTGTTTAAAAATGGTCTTATAGCCTCCTCCCCAAAGTATGGGTTAATTGTAACAGCGTCTCCCCCAAGATATGTAAAAACAAATTGAACATAGCCATCATTTGTGTTACCAATATCCCCCCGCTTAGCATCGATGATAAGAGGAATTTCCGGATGTTTTTCTCTTAAGTAATCACATGTATCCTTAAGGGCTTTTATACCTGAGTGTCCTATAGCTTCATAGAAGGCAGTGTTCAACTTGTATGAACAAACGTGGGTCTTAGTGGCCTCTATTATCGATTTATTGAACAAAAATTGCCTCGACTCTCCGAAGCTTTCGCGAAGACGATCCACATCACTATCTAGTCCCACACACAATAAAGAATTATTTTTCTTAATTGCTTTTTCTAGTTTTTTATTGAAATTCATATTTATCAGTGTAACATTACACTGGAAAATTACTTTTTATGCCTTTCTAAATAGCTTTTTCCATGGCCAATAAAAATATTTATTGGAATTTTTTTTATGCAGTATGGGCAATCTCTTTCATTGTATGATTTGATCTCAAAAACTACTAGTGACGTAAATGGTATTCCTTCAAAAATTGTTGAGGTGACATTTTTGGGATCACGATTGACTATGACCCCTATTCCCTTTATGATTGCGCCTGCCTTCTTGGAGCTTTTAATTACTTTTATAACCGAACTTCCGGTCGCCGTTATATCCTCAACAATTAAAACTTTTTTATTTTTAATTAATTTATCGAAGCCTCTTTCCAAAAGCTGATGTTTCTCGGGGGATTTTTCAGTAAAGATACTGAGTATTTTCTTTTTGTTAATTTTTGAGAGATGATAGGCAACCCATTGAGAAAAAATTATACCTCCGTAAGCTGGCCCGATTACTATCTCAATGTCTTGGTTCTTATACTTTTGGGCGATCATCTTTGAAAGTTGCTCGCATATTTCTGGGTGAGGCAATATTTTGTCTGGATTTATATATGCATTAGTATGTCTGCCTGAGGTTAAAACAAAATGATCATTGGTTAATATCGCTCCAACCTTTTTAAGTATTTTGATTACTTTTTTCTTCATTTATTTAAGTATTGATCATAACTTTTAATCATCAAATTTTTCGTATCAATATATTTACTTAATGATTTTACTAAGAGCCGGGCTGAATTCAAGTCTGTAAAAAGGGCGATGTTATTATCAATTGCCGCCCTCCTTATTAAATATCCATCGGATTTAAACTCGGCCGCTACCATATTTCCATCCCCTTTTTCACTGATATTGATCACTAAATCAACTTTTTTTTCGCAAATGATATCGACAACATTTGGGCTTTTTTTATCATGTACTTTGTGGACCAACTTTGACTTTACACCTTTACTCCTCAAAAAATAGTGAGTATGATGAGTGGCATAAAGTTTGAAACCAAGATTTTTTAACATCCAAACTGATTGAGCAAAACGCATTTTATTATCGTCGCCACCAACTGTGACAAGGGCTGTTTTCTTTTTCAAAGATAAGCCTGTTGATAATAATGATTTAAGATAAGCTTCTTCGGCCGTTTCTCCAAAGCAGCCAACTTCTCCAGTTGAGGCCATCTCAACCCGAAGGACTGGATCGGCGCCTCCAAGCCTTGCAAAAGAAAACTGAGGAGCTTTGACGACGACATATTTAGGATAATCTATCTTATGAAATTTTGCTTTATTGAAAAAACTGTCAACAACTACTTCAGCAAAATTAACTCCAGTTGCCTTTGAAATGAATGGGAAAGTGCGTGACGCTCTAAGGTTGAGCTCGATTACATAAACTTCATTGTCTTTCACCATGAATTGAATATTAAAAGGTCCGGTGATTTTAAGTTTTTCGCAAAGCTGAGTCGCGATTTCAATCATGCGAAGTCCACTGTGATACCTGACTCTTTCTGCTGGATAAACTATTGTTGCATCACCAGAATGTACTCCCGCGTGCTCTATGTGATTTGCAATTGCGTAAAGAACTAATTTTCCATTTTGAGAAACTCCGTCAAACTCTACTTCTCGAGCGTTTTCAATAAATTTTGAGATTGTGACCGGATGCCTTTTGTTAATTTCAGTAGCCCTTTTCATAAAATGGATTAATTCACTTTTGTCAAAACATAAGTTCATCGCCATTCCTGACAATACATATGAAGGTCTGATCAAAACAGGATAGCCTACCGAGTCTGAAAATTTAATTGCAGAATTTATATCAGAAAAATTTTTCCAAGCAGGTTGAAGAATTTTTAGGCGGTCAAGTAAATCTGAAAATTTATTCCTGTCTTCTGCCGTGTCGATGTTTGAGGCATTTGTTCCAAGTATCTTAACTCCATATTTATCGAGACGCCCACTCAGATTATTGGGTGTTTGGCCACCCACCGAGATTATGACAGATCCTGAATTTTCAAATTCATAAATATCGGCGACTCTTTCAAATGTCAACTCCTCAAAATACAATCTATTACAGATATCATAGTCAGTTGATACTGTCTCCGGGTTGCAGTTAATGATAATTGATTTTTTTGAATATTTTGTCAGGTTAGTTGCAACATTGACCGAATTCCAATCAAACTCAACTGATGATCCAATTCTATAGGGACCCGATCCAAGAACAATTATCCCTGAGCTCCCTATCGGTTTTACATCGTGATGATTTCCCCAATAAGTCGTATATAAATAATTGGTTTGTGCCGGAAATTCACCAGCTAATGTATCTATTGAAAATACGAAGGGCCTGATGTTATTTTTAATTCTTAAATTACGGATTTCAAGTTCTGTATAACCTATCGTCTCCCCGATTCGACGATCCGAGAAACCGAGTTTTTTAAGTTTATGTAGCAAGTCCGTTGTCAATCTGGAGAGCGAGTGAGCAGACTGCGAACGAGCGACTCCAGAATGACTAATTATCACATTGGTTATCTCACTCTCCGCGTCAACAATGTTTTTCAGTCGGTGTAAAAACCATCTATCAACTCCCGTTACTTTAAATATTTTTTCAATTGAGAATCCTAGTTTTAAACCATATACGATTGCAAATAGTCTTTTTGGAGTAGGTTTTTTTATGTATTTCCAGACTTCTTCTTTCTTGAAATATTTAGTTTCGATTACCCCATGTGCCCCGATATCAAGCATCCGGACTGCCTTCTGGATTGCTTCCTCAAAAGTTCGACCAATCCCCATAACTTCGCCTACTGATTTCATAGAACTTCCAATTTCTTCATCAGCCCCTTTAAATTTTTCAATATCCCAGCGCGGAATTTTAACAACTAAATAGTCGAGTGCCGGCTCAAAACATGATTGGGTAATTTTAGTTACCTGATTTTTTACTTCAGTAAGCGATTTACCAATAATTAATTTTGTGGCAACATATGCTAATGGATATCCCGTCGCCTTGGAGGCCAATGCCGATGATCGGGATAATCTAGCATTAACTTCAATTACGTAATATTCTATTATTGATTCTGGAGTCGTCGTCGAGTCCCTCTCCTCCTCCCCAGAATGACGAACTACCTGATTTGTAATTCTGGTTAGCGAACGAGTCGGAGACGAGTGAGCAAAACCAGAATCGTGGTTAGGTTTTGGGTTCAAAGCGAACTGAACATTACACTCACCAATAATTCCCAAACTTCTCACTATTTCTATAGATTTTTTTCGCAGAAAGTGATACTCAAAATTTGTCAGAGTCTGACTTGGAGCAACAACGATTGATTCACCAGTGTGGATTCCCAAAGGATCAAAGTTTTCCATGTTACATACAGTGACGCAATTGTCGAATTTATCTCTAACCACTTCATATTCTATTTCCTTGAAATGATGTAAATATTTTTCAACCAATATTTGGCGGGAAGTTGAAAGAGCGACCGATGCAATTCTTTTAAACTCAATTTCACTATTAGCAATACCTGAATTTAAACCGCCGAGGGCGTATCCAGCTCTTATCATCACGGGATAACCAATTGACTTGGCGATTTTAAGCCCATCACTTAATGTCCCTGCCGTTTTTGATATTGGAGTTGAGACATTAATTTTTCTTAAATGGTTTGCAAACTTCTGTCTGTCTTCACTTAGTATTATTGAATTGACTGGAGTACCTAAAACGACTACGTTATGTTTTCTTAAGACACCTTTTTTAAATAAATCAATTCCGCAGTTTAATGCTGTCTGCCCTCCAAAGGAAAGCGCGATTGCTTCAGGTTTTTCTTTTTCTATTACCCGTTCAACAAAATCTGGCGTGACAGGCAAAAAATAAACTTTATCGGCCAATTTTTCTGATGTCTGAATGGTTGCAATATTAGGATTAATTAAAATAGTCTTTATACCCTCCTCGCGAAAAGCCTTCATTGCCTGACTTCCTGAATAGTCAAACTCTCCGGCTTGGCCGATTTTCAAAGCGCCTGACCCAAGTAGTAGTATTTTTTTCATATTATCTTTCTTGTCATCCCGCCTGAGGCGGGATCTAGCGAAGCGTAAATTTATAAATTACGCTCCTTTCAGTCGCTAGATTCCTCAGTCGTTTCACTCCTTCGGAATGACACTAGAGAGAATCTAAAAACTTATCAAATATCCACTCTGTGTCTACAGGTCCTGGCGTTGCTTCTGGGTGAAACTGGACTGACATAAATGGTAATTTTTCATGGATTATCCCTTCATTAGTATTATCGTTAGCGTTAATAAACCAAGGTTGAAAACCTAATGGAATTTTTCCAACCGCAAATCCATGATTCTGGGTTGTGATAAAACATTTTTTAGTCCCGACTTGAATACAAGGCTGATTCTGGCTCCGATGTCCAAACTTTAGTTTGTAAGTATCCCCTCCTGCAGCAAGCGCCAATATCTGATTACCCAGACAAATTCCTAAAACCGGAATTTTTTTTGACAATACTTTTTTTACCGTTTCAATAGTTACATCAGCCATCTTCGGATCCCCTGGTCCATTTGAAATGATTACCCCGTCAAACTTCTCTTTAAGTGAAAAAATATCAAAGTCCCATGGAACTGTTATTAGCGTAATGTTACGGTGATAAAGACTCCTTTTTATGTTTTCCTTGACTCCACAATCGATTAGAACAACAGTCTTTGGTCCTGACCCGAATTTCGTGACCCGGCGAGTTGAGACTTCTGCGGCCAAGTTTCTAATGTTTGGATCTTCAAATTCCATACTGAGCGAAGCCGAAGTATTAAAAATTATCTTTGCTAATTGATTACCTTCGTCTCTTAATTTTTGAGTAATCAAACGGGTATCAGCTACAACAAGAGCGGGGATTTTTTCATTTTTAAGCCATGTCGAAAGAGTTATTTTACTTTCAAAGTGAGAAGGAGTATCAATATATTGATTAACAATAAGTCCGGTGATATGAATCCTTGATGATTCCCAATATTTTTTGTCAGGAACTCCGTAATTTCCTATTATTGGATAAGTTAGAACTAAAATTTGACCTTCAAATGATGGATCTGTAAATGCCTCCGGGTACCCGACCATACCGGTTGAAAAAACTAGCTCCCCGGCGCAAGCCTTCTCATACCCAAAACTTTCACCCTCATATTTTGAACCGTCTTTTAAAACTAATTTACCTTTTCTTCTCATAAATGTCTTTCTTTATTAATTAGCTTTTTTTGTAACGTGGAAAAATGCTTCCAGTGATACTTCAAAATATCATCAAGAGTTACTAGTGAAAAAATCTTCATATTGGTCGTCGACATGAATTTATCTGTTATCTTAGGATTTCTGTTAACAAGAGTTACGCCATATGTAGCAACATCAGCTTTTTTAGAAATATTTTTTTTAAATAAATCATGATTTTCGCCTAAGGTCTCTCCTGATGTAAATACGTCGTCAATAAATATCCACGGTAGATTGACGTCGATGTTTCCATATATGGGTTCATGCGTACCCTTTTCTTTATTAATTAAGTTTCTTGGGAGCATTACTGCTCTTAACGTCGAATGTGGGGAGTTTTCGTGCATTGCGGCGGTAATCTCAGGACTTGAAGAAGACGATATGGCAACTATCCCATATATTGATCCATGAGATAAAATATTTTTGTGAATAAACATTTCTAATAGCTTTACCAATAATTTTTTATCCCATAAATCATTGAACAAGGGAACTCTGTGATTCAAATAAATATTGGTTGTATTTCTTCCGGATTCTCCATGCTTTAATCTAAAATTTTTCTCGTTAATTATTAAAGTACTTTTATCTTCGGATAACATCGGTGAAAAAAGCATCTTCAAATACATTTTCTTAAATTCAGAAAAACGCATATTGTTTGTTGAAAAATGAAAAGATTCGGGCCCAAGAGATTTTGCCAGAAAGTAGGAATCAGCGCTACCTAATTCCTTTTTAAAAAGTTTATAAGTATAAATCGGATCTGAGTGTATCGCTTTTGAATTGAGTGTTAAAAATAAGTCGTCGGTGAAGAAGTTTGTTATGTCTTCTTTTCTAAGTACTAGGGCAAGAAGGGCCATACGTACGAATAAACCGTTTTTCATTTCCTCCTTTAAATACACAGCTCGTGGATCAGAATCCACTGAAGCGCTTATTTCGCCAACCCTCGGTAAGGGATGTAAAATTATTGCCGTTTTTTTCATTTTTTTAAGTTCTTTAGGTGTAATTACATATCTATGTTTTAATTTTTCGTACAACTTCAAGTCTTTAAAGCGCTCTTTCTGAACTCTTGTTACATAAAGTACATCAGAGTCCGAAAGTATATTTGTTAAATCGGTATGAAATGATATTTTTACATTATTCTTTTTTAATTTGTTAATTAATTCTTTTTGGGGTTGCAATTCCTTTGGCGAAACAAATCGTATTGTAATACGATTAAATTGCGATAAAAATTGTGATAAAGAGTGAATCGTTCTTCCATTTTTCATATCCCCTACCATTGTTATAGTTAGTCCATCAATTTTTTTATGTCTTTTATATATTGTGAATATGTCTAACAACCCTTGTGTTGGATGTTCTCCTATGCCATCACCAGCATTAATAACCGGCCGATCACTAAATCGTGCCGCTATTTTTGCAGCTCCAACTTGAGGATTTCTCATAACTATTATGTCTGCATATTTTGAAAAGGCCTTTATAGTATCAGAAAGACTCTCACCTTTAGTAACAGATGTATTTGTAACACCATGTATCGGAATAAAACCCCCACCAAGACGTTGAATCGCAGTCACAAATGAGCTAAAAGTCCTACTTGAGGGTTCATAAAACAGAGCTGTCATCACCTTTCCTTTTAATATATCGGCATGACCATGTAATCCAACTATTTTTTCCATTTCCGAGGCAACGCGGAAAATATTTTCTATATCAGTGCGTGTAAATTGGTTTGCTGATAAGATATCTCTTTGGTAAAACTTATTCTTGATCATAAAAAAAATCCCGCCGAAGCGGGTTGGTTTTATTTCTTAAAAAGTTTAATTATCATAGTTTCTCTCAGTATAGGATTTTAAAGATTAAGTTTCTTTTTGTCAATAGGTTTTTTATAATATAGTAAGCCGGGATGGCGGAACTGGCAGACGCGCACGCCTCAAGAGCGTGTGATCGTAAGGTCATGTGGGTTCGATTCCCTCTCCCGGCACCAAAATTTGGGAATTACATCACATCAACGTCGTGAGCGCCTGATTCACGAAGCGAGCTTTGAGTAATTTTTATAAACTCAGAATTTTTCCATAGCTCCTCAATTGTATGAGCCCCACAATAAGAAAACCCTGATTTTACGCCATTCATCAGTAAATGCATAAAATCAGAAACAGCTCCTCGATATGGCACAATTGCCTCGACTCCTTCAGCTGCATATTTTTTTAAATCTTTTTTTACACTCTCATCCCTTTTTTGCCTATCTGAATTTGCCATAAGCGAAGCCATCCCTCGAGTCATTTTAAATTTTTTATTATTTCTGAAAAACGTCAAAGCGGGACTTTCTTCGCACCCGGCAAAGAGCGTCCCGATCATAACAGTTGAGGATCCAGCTGCTAATGCTTTTACAATATCTCCAGATTTTTGTACTCCTCCATCGGCTATCACCGGAATCTTGTATTTATTAGCTACAGCAACACAGTCTGCAATTGCTGTTAATTGGGGAACTCCGGCCCCAGTCACAATCCGCGTTGTGCAAAGAGCACCGGGTCCTATCCCGACTTTGATTGCAGAAGCCCCATTTTTAATCATGATTTCGGTCGCATCAGCTGTCGCGACATTTCCAGCAATAAACTCTATTTTTGCGAATTTCTTCGTTAAATCTCGTAAAACTTTAACAAAAAATGAGCTATGACTATGGGCGATATCGATGACAATCGTATCTGCGCCTGCTTTAATTAAGGCTTTACATCTTTCTAAATAATCAGACTTTATTCCTATCGCTGCTCCGACCAAGAGCTTTTCTTTTTTTACCTTCTTAACTTCATCAACCTCGGCATTTATTGTCAAAAACCGGTGAATAATTCCAATTCCGCCTTCACGAGCTACTGCAATTGCCATTGCCGATTCAGTCACCGTATCCATATTCGAGGCAACTATCGGGAGCTTTAATTTAATTTTTTTAGTTAATTTTGTCGATAAATCAACGTGACTACGGGATTCGACAGCCGTCAGCTTTGGAATTAATAACACGTCATCGAAAGTCAAACCCTCATCTTTTCTGATATTCATTTTTTAAAATAACATCAACTAATAATATTGTTAAATTTTTATAGGTGGCACTCAGGAAAAGTGTCTTCGAGAAGCGGATTGCGGCGAAAGCCGCAGAGCCTCGCAGAAGAAAAGGTTTCTGAGTGACAGAATCTATAAAAATTTTAAAATTGAATTATTATCTAAAAATATTAGCATTTCTTTCCGGCCCAACTGACACAATTGCTACTTTTATTCCCAAAAATTTTTCGATAAATTTAACATATGTCTGACAATTTTTTGGCAACTTACTAAATTTTCTGATTCCCGTAATGTCCTCATTCCAGCCAGAAAAGTTTTTGTAAATTGGCTGAAGCTTTGCCATTTCCAAATAACCACAACTGCTCATTGATATTTTATTTCCCTTGTATTTATAACCAACGCAAACTTTAATTTCATTTATTCCTGACAAGATATCAATTTTAGTAATGGCAATTTTATTCACTCCGGCAAGTGCCGTTGTATATTTAACTGCTTCAAGATCAAGCCAGCCAATTCTCCGTGGCCTACCTGTCGTTGTCCCGTACTCGTGACCTTTTTCTCGAATGTCATCTGCGGTTTTATTAAATAGCTCGGTCGGAAGCGGCCCTCCACCAACCCTTGAAAGATAGGCTTTGACAACTGCCCAGATATTATCAATTTTATTAACTGGTATACCGCATCCTGTATTAACTGCGCCAGTTGTCACATTGCTCCCGGTTGAAAACGGATAGGGAGAAAAATCGACGTCGAGCATCATCCCATGGGCTCCTTCAAGTAAAATATTTTTTTTCTTACTGATCGCAAGACTCAGAATTTGGAAAGTGTTGCCTGAAACTCAAACTTTTCGACAAAAGAATTCCAGTTTAAAAGTTCATAAAAACGGATACCATTATATGAGACTTTGTCAGCGAATGTCGGGCCAATTCCTCTTTTTGTAGTTCCGAGTTTGTTTTTTCCCCGGGCGTTTTCATAGGCTTCATCAAGCGCTTTATGATAGGGCATAATCAAGTGACAGCGATCAGATATCACCAATTTGTCTTTTAAACTGATGCCGCCTTTTTCGACCAGATCAATTTCTTCTATAAGTACTGCTGGATCAACAATTACACCATTGGCAATCACCCCGACCACATTTTTATTTAAAATAGCTGAAGGGATCAGATGAAAAGGATATTTCTTTTTGCCGACTATAACAGTGTGACCTGCATTATTTCCTCCATGAAATCTGACAGCAAAATCTGCATTTTTTCCCAATAAATCGACTAACTTACCCTTGCCCTCATCCCCCCACTGACTACCTATGACTAGATTTATCATATATTTTTAAAAAATTTTAATTTTAAATTTCAAATTTTTTGACACAGTTCTTCTGCGTATCCTGTATATTTTTCTGGTGTCAATTTCTTCAATCTTTCATCGTCTTCAAGCCCCAAAGACTTAAGTAAGCCCGAATATCCTTCCTTGTCTATCTTCTTACCTCGGCTTAGTTTCTTTAATTTTTCATAAGCCTGAGTGTCGTTTTTAAGCCTTAAGACTGTCTGAATCGCTTCGGTTAAAATCTCCCAGTGATTATTTAGCTCTTCTTTTAAATGCTTAGAATTAACAGAAAGCCTATTTAATCCAGATTGTATATTTCTCCAACCCAAGACAGAATATCCAAGCGCTTCGCCGAAATTACGACGTACTGTTGAGTCTGATAAATCCCGTTGTAGTCGGGAGCGTATTAATTTTCGTTCAAAGTATTGGAACATGCTGTTAGCCAGTTGTAAATTACCCTCAGCATTCTCAAAATTGATCGGATTTATCTTTTGAGGCATAGTAGAAGAGCCCACTTCATTTTCTTTTTTCTTTTGTGCAAATACCTCAAGCATAATGTACTGCCA
>LBQC01000009.1:25620-27684 GCA_000990565.1 Candidatus Roizmanbacteria bacterium GW2011_GWA2_35_19
ATTACATTTCCCCTCAAACTTAAAATTTTTAATTTTATTAAATTGCTTCATTAGCCTTAAATAGTAATTAGCTAACTCTTTACCTACCGTAGTTGCAACTGCTGGCTGGCCATGAGTCCTCCCCAACATTGGAATGTTTTTATATTTTTTCGCCATTAAATGCAGTTGACTAGTTAACTGCATCAATTCCTTTACCAGAATTATATCTTTGAATTCTTTAAGCATTAATCCGTATGAAAGATTATTAGTGTCTTCTGAGGTTAAACCTAAATGTATATAAGAAGTAAGGCTTTTTAATCCTAAAGTGTTAAATTTTTCTCTCAAATAATATTCAACCGCTTTAACATCGTGGCTTACCTTAGATTCTATCTGCTTAATTTTTAGAAATTCCTTTTCGTTATATTGATCAACTAGCTTGTTGATTAGCGCCAATTTAAATTTCTCAATGTTGAATAATTTTTTTTTGGAAAGCATCTCGAAATATTTTATTTCTGTATGCAACCGATATTTATAAAGAGCTGACTCTGAAAAATATTGAGATAAATCTTTTACTTTATGGAAGTTTCTCCCATCCAAGGGAGTCAAGGCATCCCCCGTCTTAGTGCCGGCGGAAGAACTGTTTAGCATTTAAACGCACTAATTAAAACAGAACTGATAAAATATGTCAACGGATAAAACTAGATCAAAATGCAAAGATCAAATATCAAAGCCAAGTTAAAAACTCAAAGAATTTTTAATTTTTAAACTTATTTTTGATCTTTGATATTTTATTTTTGATCTCATAGTGCTATGTTAATCTATTCAATTTTTTTAATAATAGTAATAATTATTTTACTATTTTCTTCTAAAACCTTTTCTCCCATTCCCTACTTCCCTTCCCAACCAGTCGACCTACCTTTAATTGTAAAAGCACTCAATTTAAGAAATAATCAGACTATTATTGATCTTGGAGCAGGTGATGGAATTGTTATTTTTAAAGCAGCAACTCAAGCCCAAAAGAAAAAGCTTAATGCTAAATTTATTGCTGTTGAAATCAATCCAGTCTTAATCTTAATCCTCCATCTTCGTCGCCTCTTTCACCCGAATAGAAAAAATATAAAAATTATCCACGAGGATATATTCAATATCAACTTTAAGGACTTTATAGACTTTACAGACCTTATGACTATCTACTTATATATTTCTCCCTGGTTTCTCGAAAAAACCATCTCCAGCATCAATCAGCAATTAGCAATTCGCAATCAACAATTAACTATTGTATCTTACATGTATCCAATAAAAAGTATGAAAAAAGTAGAAAAAATAATTAAAGGAAAAAATAATATTTTTGTTTATTCTTAGTACCCAATTTTCGACGTTGATTATTGTCTGGATATGATTTTAAAGATATCGGAAGGCTTGTTAACAACGAAGTCAGCTCCGTGATTATTCAATATGGTAGCTTTGTGCATCCCCCACCCGACGCCTATTATCCTTATCCCTGATTTTTTGCACGCTTCTATATCACGAATTTCATCTCCTATATAAAGCACCTCGTCTTTGTTGAAATTATTTTGTTTTATAAATTCATTTATGGCCTTCGACTTTCCTAAAATCTGAGAACCAGCATGGATTTTTTCAAAAATATTAAGGTTATTTATCTTCAAAAATTTTGAAATATTATTTTCCAAGTTTGAAGATAAGATTGTTAATGTGAATCCCTTTTTTTTTAATTTGTAAAGTAATTTTTTGACACCCGGAAATATTTTAATATTCCCTATTTCATCATATAGGTCAATTTGCGATTGTTTTATTTTTTTTAAAATAATTGGCAATTTTAACCATGATATTTTCCAAAGGTTCATTAATTCACTGAACTGCTTTGATCTAAAATCTTCGATCATTTGTTTATAGGTAATCTTTATTTTTTCTTCTTTAAGCATCTTAAATAATTTTTTTTCAACAAAAGGAAGAGTGTCGGCGAGCGTTCCATCAAAGTCGAAGATGATAGTAGTGATCATTGCTAATAGTTAATGGTTAATTGTCAATTGATAATTTACAACAAAGTTAATATTTTAAATTTTT
>LBQC01000010.1 GCA_000990565.1 Candidatus Roizmanbacteria bacterium GW2011_GWA2_35_19
GGTTGACAAGCCTCACCCCTATGGTGGAGAAAATTGGAATGAAGAAAGGGTAAGGCAAGAGTTAAAAAATAATGGAATAAATCCTTTCAGCAACGTCTATGATATCTCTATTAGTGCCGATTTTAACTCTGGTAAAACAAATTCTATAAGTTTATCCGGTGACGGAAAATCAGACTCATTTGGTGGGGATGAGTTTAAGAATTGGTTCAATCTTAGAGCTCCGGGAAACATACAAATAGTTGGCCCACTTTTTAATGTAGAGAAAAGATAGTTACTTTTTATTTTTTGGAGAAAGATCTAATTTTTGGAAGTATCCCTTCTTGTAAAGCATGGCAATGATCGCATAGACCGCGATGTCGTACCAGCTGTCCTCTATATTTTCATTTACAGGTTTTTTATTTGAAGTAATAAGATTTTTTAGGCGACTAACCTTTTCATTAATTCGAAAAGCTATCCCTAGCTCTCCAATTTCCAAAATATTTTCTTTCCCATAATCTTTATGCTTTTTGATAAATATTTGAAGAAGCTTATTACAAATCATTTCGAAAGAATCATCAAGAAATTTAGGATTTTTCATAATTGAGAATATATTCGTATATTGTATATTGTTATTCTCTAGTTTTTCAAGTATCATATTTTTTATATGAAACTTCTCTTGAATACGCTTTTGTCTTTATTGGTATTTTTATCTTTAATAGCTATTCCTGTAAATGCTTTAACTTTTGATCTAATCGCCCCATCGGGGCAACTGCAAAGCGGGCAAGATGTAAAATTTACGATAAACATTGATACCGAAGGAAAATCGCTAACTTCAACATCAATCGGTATGACCTACCAAACTAGTGATCTTGAATATGTTTCAACTGTCCCAGGAAACACCTTTACAACTATAACAACAGATGCACAGGCAGGAGGAAAGCTAATAATTTCCGGTTCATCAACGGGTGGTTATTCAGGGTCAGGGAGTTATGCAGTTGTAACTTTTAAATTAATTGCAACGGCCCCCGGATCATCCCAACTTTGTGCCCTTTTTAATCCAGTGGTACCCTCATCACCACCAGCCCCAACATTACCACCAGCCCCCTCATCACCACCAGCCCCAACATCTTTACCGCAGACAGGCTCTTTTGCAGAGACTGTAAAAAATGCATCCCTTGGATTGGTATTTTTTGGTCTTGCCGCAGTTGGTTTTTTGGTATTTAAAAAAATATGAAAAGGTTTTTATCTTCGTTAATCCTTATTCTGTTAACCTGCTTTTTTTTAGCAGGATATACAGTTGCACAGGAAACTCCGAATGACAGTCCATTCAATATTATTCCTCCAATATGTGGTTGTCCGGACGAAATAACTAAAATATATGCAGATACTGGCGGGAAGGAACAATGTGTTTCCGATATAGAAACTTTTAAATCGAGTCCAGCAACAAGTCATTTATGGATAGAAGATCAAGAAGTAACAGCGCAAGGTAAGGCTAACGATCGAGCAAGACAATTTATTTTTTGGGTAATGACTCATAATGCAATTGATAATCATCCAGTTTTATTTAATATTTGGGGGACAGCACGGAATCTTGCATATTTTTTTACGATTTTGTCTGCAGCGCTGCTTGGACTTGGTTTTATCATTGGTCAGCGGACTAATTTTGAAACAGGGGTAAAAGTATGGCCCACGATTATAAAAATATTATTGGCTCTTCTATATATTTCTTTTTCAGCAACGGTTGTAATAACCGTTGTTCAGCTTTCGGAAATATTTATGAAGTTTTTTATAGAAAATCTCGGAGGCAAAGACCTGTTTAATATATATTTTTCAGGAATTAGCCAGGAAAGAAACTATCTTGACTTTGTTGGGTGCCGCGATCTTAATATCCGGGTGCAAGAGGCGGTTAAATCAGAAATGATGATCCTCAAACTAACTAATATTAGCTACTACTTAATGGGTGGAATGTTAATTTTAAGAAAAATTATTTTATGGTTTTTAATGTTCCTTTCACCATTTTTAGCGATTGTTATGTTTTTTTCTTTTATAAAAAATGTTGGCTGGATTTGGATTGGCGTATTTTTTCAATGGGTATTTTACGGTCCTCTTCTAGCTTTATTTTTAGGGTCAATGGCAACCGTGTGGAAGTCAGGGATTCCTTTTGTCTTTGATTTTTCTCGCTCAGGGACAACGGCCGGATACATATATCCGACCGCGATCAACATACTTTATGGAGGACCAGCACAAAAATTATCAGCCGTTAATAACGGTAACTATGTCGACACGTTTGTCGAATATATTATTACCTTAATCATGCTTTGGACAGTGACAATATTTCCTTGGTTTTTATTAAGAATTTTTAGAGACTACTGTTGTGATGGAATCAACGCTATAAAAAACATGTTACTTGGAGCAATTAATCAACAAAGGGGTCCAGGCCCGACCCCTTCACCGGTTGCCCCAACCTTAAATACACCTTTTAGCAATGCCCTACAAATGCCAAGAGAGACAACGACTAATATCAGGACAAAAATAGAGACAATTGAGGAAATTAAAAAAGCAAAAACAGAAGAAATAGTAAAATCTCTTGATATTCAAGCCTCAAAAATCACGGACGTTGCTCACTTTGAAACAAATAAAACAACTACAGAAACGGTAACTAAAAACATTAATTTCCTAAAAAATCCAACTCAAGCATCAACTCCAACAGAACGACTTAAATATATGAATATTAGATCAGAGCTCGCTAACCGTGCGTCAAAATCCGATGTTGTAGCTCAACATGTAATAAATAGTATTCTTTTTTCAAAACCGCAGCAATTTACACAAAGACAAACAATAATAAAATCATTACCAAAAGCAACGACGATCACTAATGCAATTTCAATAAAAGTTAACTTACCAAGCGATAAAGTAAAATTAGTATCTTCGTCTGTCATTGACTATGGAACTTCTGATCCAAAAATCGCAACAGATATAGCGGCGACTACTAATTTATCAGAGGAAAAGGTTAGGGCGGTTATGAATCAACTCCATGAAAAAATTAATGAACCAGCCCCACAGATGCTTCAAAAGATAAGCGACGGGACTAAGGTGGAAAAGGAAAAAGTAGCCCAAGTCATTGCTGAGTTTTCAAAAGCGATATCCACAAATACTAAAATCGCTGAAGAAGTAGCCCTAAAACAAAATATTAACACGGCCGATGTTAAAAAAGTCATTACTGCCCAAGCTCCAATACTTGCGGATTCTGATAAAAACATTGAACAATCGGTTACTGTGTCTCCCCTGGTTTCGCTTGATGAGTATGAACAAGTGAAAAAAATGTGGAGAGAAACATATGAAAAAGGTGAAATCCCGCTTACTGAAAATGTCAGAACAAGAGAAGAGTGGGTTGATCAAGACGTTGTCCTTATAACAAACACATTGAATAAACTACTTTCAGACGAAGATGCTCTAAAAAATCAGGCGCTTGACGAAGTTGGATTTATACTTCCAATATTCTTAGTAAATAATTTATCCGGTGAACAATTAGTCACATATTTGAAGGCAAAGATTGAAGCAGCCAAACAAGTCTCAGAACTCCAACAAAAGGAAAAAGAAATAACCGAAAAATTAAAAGCAAAAACGGAAAAAGTAGAAGTAGCTCGACCTAAAAAGAAAGAGGCAGAAAAGACGATGAAGATGCAAGAAGAAATGAAATTGACCTAACTACTCTAAAGAAGTCCCAAGATACAAGTCACAAGAAACAAACAAATCACAATTTACAAAATTAAAATATAAAATGTTTGTAATTTGATAATTGAAAATTGTTTGTATCTTGTTTCTTGGAAGTTGTGATTTATTTAGGTCAATTAGAGTAATTAGGAATTAGAAATTATTAATGACTTCTTGTCAAGCTTCGTCAACACCTCAACACCTTCCTCCTTTATTAGTAAAGTATCTTCTATCCTCATTCCCCACTTTCCTTCAAAATATACTCCCGGCTCAATGGTGATAATTTGATTTGGCTCAATTTTATCTTCAGAATTGATGGAAACCTTAGGATACTCGTGAATTTCAAGACCGACCCCATGGCCCGTTGAATGACTAAAGTTAGGCAAGCTTTGAACCTCATTTTTATCTCTACAAAACTTATCCACCTCTTTAAAATAGTTATGAGACGATCGCATTGTATCTAAAAATTTTATGGTCCCCTCCTGAGAATTAAGTAATTTATTATAAGTATTGATAATTTCTTGATTAACATTTCCAATAAAAATCATACGAGTTATATCTGATAAATAATTTTGGTATTTAGCGCCAAAATCAATTAAGACGACAGAACCATTCTCTACGGCCTGGTTGTTTCCATCGCGGGTGTCATAGTGAGGTAAGGCGGAATTTTTATCAATTGCGACAATTGGATAAAATGCTAAGTCGTGATTTTTTTGTTTCAGCCAAAATTCAATTTTAAAAGCAATTTCTTTTTCGGTTGTTCCTATCTTAATGGTTTTAATTACTTCTTCAAGACATTGATCGGCAATCCCGCAGGCGACCTTAACCTTATTAATTTCATCATCATCCTTAATTTCCCTTAGTTTTACTATTAACCTATCAGTAGGGATAAAGCGAGCCTCCCTAATGTGTTTAATAAAATGCTGGAATTCAATAAGTCGTAAATCGCCCGCCTCAACACCACACGTTTTTATATTTTCTTCCGTAAATATTTCTTGGAGGTGTCTTATAAGCCCCTTTTCAGGTGTTAAAAGTTTTAATTTATGAGCTTTGTCCGCCAGCTGGCGGATTGAGCTTTGAGATTTGATATATCGATCATCAGTAAATAGGTATATATCATTAGCTGTTACGAGCATCCATGCTTCTCTCTCGTTTTCAGTAAGAGTTTTAAAGTCAGATAAATAAAAAATATTGTAATAATTTGATACTAAAAAAACATCGATTTGAAGTTCTATTAGCCTCTTTCTTAAAGAATCAATACGTTGATTGCTCATTAGACTTTCATTATACCAATATGCTATAGTTAATAACTAATACTCATAAGGTATTAGTTATATGCTACCAACATTTATAATTTCATTCAGGGAATTTCTGGAGGCCTTTTTAATAATTGGGGTCTTTTTAGGAATCTCAAGAAAATTAAAACTAAAAAAAGAGATAGAAATATTACTCGCGGCCGTATCGGGAATAGTAGTCTCCATATTATTATCAGTAGTTTCATTCTCAGTCGGTAGTAAAGCAAGCGCGATTCTTAACGAAGAAAACGCAGAAATTTTAGAAGCCTACTTAATGATATTTTCCGGAATTTTTATTGCATATATCGTGTTATCACTGCACCGCTTTTTTGCCTTGAATAGGTCAAAAGACGTAATAGGATCTCACAAAAAACTCCAAGCAGGAATTTTTGATTTATCACTATTTTTGACGATTATGTTTCTCGTTATACGGGAGGGTTTTGAAATTGCCCTTTTTACAGCAACAACATCTCTCTTCTCAACGTTTATGGGAAATTTAAGCGGCTTATTATTAGGATTTATGTCTTCATTTACAAATGGAATTTTGACATACTTTACCTTCCTAAAGTTTTCTATAAATAAAATATACAAGCTAACAGAATATTTTATAGTTTTAATCGGCGCAGCCTTTGTTAAAAACGGCCTCGTGGAACTTATAGAAATTTATTTAAAAGTAAATTTAAAAAACATTCTTCCAATTACTTTAAATTTTTTACCTGAGAAAAGTACTTTTTTCGGTCATATGTTAAACAGTTTTTTTGGGATAGAAAAAAACTTCAGCTTACCAATGTTACTATTCCTAATAGGATACATTTTCTTCGTGTATTTTATATTTTTCAAAAAGTCGATAAAGAAGGTATAATTAGTGGTTAATGGATGACAAAAAACATATTCAATCAGTTGCCCCCTCATCAAGACCAAAAAAATATCCTCAAAACAAAGCCCTTCTTAATAAAAATAATCTAGAAAAAGCACTTCAAATCAAAGGTTTAAAAATAGAGCTGAAAGAAAGCTTAAAAGGAGGATTTATTTCCCAAGTATATTCAGCGGTACTTGACGGAACACACGTTGTTGTTAAGCATACTTCTGGCTCAATCCCTTTTGATCCAACAGAAATGTATTTAGATAAGAAGTCTCACGACGTTGATTGCCAAGTATTAAGAAATCTTCAAGGAAATTACAAAATTAGAGTTCCTAAATTACTCTATGATTTTCCGGATATTACAACTTCAGTCATGGAGAATCTTTATTACCAAGGATTTGAGTTAATGCAAAATCAAATATTTGATAAGAATTTTTCAATAGAAGCCGCCAAAAGCGTTGGCACAATGATCGGAAATCTTACTATCGAATCAAGGACTTGGAAAAAATTTCCAGCCGTTCAGACGGCAGTAATGAGTATTTATGAAAGAGGATTAGAATTACGCCAATCATATCCAAACTCTCAAAAAGAATATTTAGCATTGGAAAAAAAATATATTGAAAATAATAAATTTTGGTCATGGCCAGACTGTCACCCAAAAAACATTTTTGTAAATAAAAAAGGTGAGGTAGTCTTTATTGATTTTGGTTATTCGCAATGGGGGGATCAAAGATTTGTTTTACCTAGTCACTTAGCCCATATTGTTATTTATTGCCTCACTGGATATATTAATTCAGGCCCGGCAAAGGAGTATATAGAGAAATGTGTTTCTGCTTATAAAATGGTCGAACCTATTGACGAATCCATTTTTTGTCAATATTTAGCGATGGAGGTATTTCATCGGGCTAATGGAAAATGGATAGATGGAGTTGATCACAATGAACAAAAACTCGCTCTTCTTAAATTTGGATTTACTGTTTTTGATGATAAGATAAACAAGATTAACAACCTATTAAAATTAATTAATGAATAAAAAAAATTTGATTGAAATTAAAGGAGAGCTAACTCTAGTTTGAGCAGCCTTTTTTTATTCATTATTTTCAGTCTGTTCAAGACTTATTGGGACGAGTTTTGCGCCCTTCTACCAAACATGGACAAGAACCTTAGTAGCATTATTTTTTTTAGCTTTTTTAACTACAAGATCAAGTTTTAAAAAAATAGAGAAAGCAGACTTAGCTTGGTTTATTTTGGTAATAATTGGTGGGTCATTTGTAAATACTGCTTTTTTTGTTGCAGCTGTTAATATGCCCCTTGCGACCACGATGTTTATTTTTTATGCAATAAGCACAATTTTTAGTTATTTTATTGGCTCAATTTTATTTAAAGAAAATATTAACATATTAAAAATATTCTCGATTTTATTTGCAGTTTTTGGGTTGGGGCTTATATACTCTGACGGTTTGATTTTTGAAAAATTATTTTTTATTTTTTTAGCCGCCTTATCAGGAATATTATTTAGCGTTTATACAATGGCAAGTAAAAAAATAAGTCATAAGTATTCAGGAGTGCAGATAAATTATGTTGCTTATATATCGATGATAATTATCAACTTAGCAACGTCTTTAATTCTTCATGAAAATTTTAACTTAAGCTTTTTTTCAATCCCTTGGCTAGCAAACATTTTATATGGATTTGCTGCGGTTGGTGCTTATCTGCTTATCATTAAGGGATTTAAAACGGTAGAGATGCAAAAAGGAAGCATTATTTTACTTTTTGAAATAATTTTCGTTGTTATCTTTGGGGTAATCCTATTTAAAGAAATACCAACGCGGAATTCAATTATTGGCGGGGTGCTAATTATTATCGCTATGATAATTCCGAATTTAAAACTACTTAAAAATGCTTAAATTTTCACAAAAACAAAAAGGGATTATATCATTGGTGGGACTTGCTTTTACTTACGCTTCTTTCGGATTTTTTACGCGGTATTTATCAGTCAGTTTTGGTTTTTTTCAGCAGTTATATCTACGTATTTTAGCAGGATTGATTATTGGTTTTATTATATTTGGCAGAAACTTCAATTTTTCTAAATTAAAAAAAACAACCAAGATGGAGTGGGTATTAATTATATTTAGAGCGGTTGCTTACTATTTATTAGGTGCGGCCTTATTTAACAAAGCTGTCCTTTTAACAAAGATTAGCACAGTTGCTTTTATTGGATCAATTCCTATGACGGCCATTTTAGGATTTACGATTATGAGAGAAAAAACATCGTTAAAAAAAATTGGGTACATAGCTCTTTCATTTATTGGTGTAATGGTCATTTCTATACAAAACATTTCGGATATATTTTCATGGGGGCGAGGTGAGACACTTGCATTAATGTCATGTTTTTTCGCCTCTTTAAGTATCGTATTCAGAAAGTATCAGACAAAACTACTTAATAATATTGAAATAACCCAGCTTCAACTATTTTTTGCTTTCATAGCCATTCTTATATCCTCATTTCTAGTCAAGGAAGGTCTTCCACTAAGTAATTGGAGCTATGGCGTAGTATTTATGATTATTTTGTCAGGACTTGCAAATGTATTAATGATATTTTTTACTAATTATGGATTCGAACATGTAAAGACATCAATAGCGAGTAATATCCTCACCTTAGAGATGTTTTTTGCGGTTATATTTGGATTTTTAATATTTAAAGAAATACCAACTGTTAAGGAAATATTCGGTGGCGCCTTAATTTTATTTAGTGTAATTAAGATGAATAAGTTAGAATAATATCATGGATATTTATATATACTTTCCAAAAAGATTTTTTACTGAAGAGCAGTTAAATAAATTTAAGGGTCATAATCTTTACTTTTCTTCAGTAAAAAACACTGAATTAAACGAAAACAAACGTTTTTTTGAAAAAAAACCTTTTATCTTAGCCGTTGACCCCACATATTTAAAAGGAGTTTGGGAAGCTCTTCCTGCCGAAAAATTAAAAAGAATGACAGGGCTCAAGGCCTTATGCCTGACAACAACCTCTCACAGCTGGATTAATGGTAAAGAATTAGCGAAATCAAGGGTAACCTTAACCAATACTCCTAATAAGTGTACTGAGGCAGTTGCGGAATTTGCCGTATATATGATGTTTTCATTACTTCGTAAACTTCCTCTAATTGTAAAAAACAAATGGGAAATGGATTATGACCGTTTTCCGAATGAAGAAACCACAGGTTTAACAGCGGGAATTTTAGGATTAGGAAAGATTGGGAAAAGAATTGCAGAAATATGCAAAGCAATAGGAATGAAAGTGGTTTACTGGAACCGTAGTAAAAAACAAGCGCCTTTTGAACCACTAGATATTGACAACTTTTTTGAAAAAGCAGACGTTGTTTTTAATACGTTAGCAACATCTCCTGAGCTTAAGGGTTTTATAAATAAAAAATTTATATCAAAACTTAAGCCATCATCCCTTATTATAAGCACTTCAGATACTCATATATTTGATGAATTTTTTATTCTTGAACAAATAGAAAAGGAAAAACTTGGCGGATTTGCTTTCGAAAGCTTTCCAAAAAAAATTTCCCATTATAAAGGCAATGTGATGGTTTTTCCGGAGCAAGCGTATTTTACAACCGGCGCCTTGAAAAACACAGCCAGAATTATCACAGAAACGATCCTATCTATTCTTAAAGGAAAACCAATTAATGTAGTTAATTAATTTTTATGAAAAAAGCACTGATTTTACATGGCTGGTATAATAAGCCGGAAGATGTTTGGTATCTTTGGCTAAAAAAGGAACTGGAAAATAAGGGCTACAAAGTAACATCTCCTGAAATACCTACGTTTAATTTAAAATTTCCACAATTAAAAGAGTCGATGCAATTTATTGAAAGTAAATATTTACCAGATGAAGATACTACTGTCATAGGTCACAGCTTAGGTTGTTTGCTAGCGATGCGATTAGCAGAAAAATATCAAAACGAAAAAATAATACTTGTGGCGGGATGGGACTATGACGATCTGACACCCGAACATGAATCATTTTGGCCAAATAAAATAAATCATGAACAAATTAGAAAAAACGTTAAGAAAACATTTGTTATTGCTTCTGACAATGATCCATATATTTCGCTTTATCACGTTAAGGAAATGACTAAAAGATTAAATGGAGAAATTATAGTTATAAAAAATGGCGGTCATTTTGCCAGTGAAGAAAAAACGAAATATATCAATCAATTAATGGATATTTTATAAGTTAAAATCAATTATGGGATTTAAAGTTGAATTCAATTCGATAATCAGGATAGATATTCTAGACAATTTGGAAATAGGTAAAGAATACGAGTTTGAAAATGATGGAAGTCGAATATATTTTGACGATATTCCTATTTGGTTAGTAAGAAAAGATTGGGCAGCAGTAGCTGAAGTTAAAGTAACCAAACAAAAAAGAAAAGAAGGAAAGATAAAAGCCTCTTATAAAGTTTTATATCTTTACTCTAAAGAGGAGTCAGAGCTACTATCTACAATTTTTAAAAGAATGTACGGGTGGAAATAAAAATGAAAAAACTCAAGTTTAAAATATTTATTTACGGGATATTTACAGTATTGGCTATCCCGTTATTCTTTTTGTCATTCCAATATTTTTCTCGTGCTGCTTCGATTAAAGCCAATCTTATAATCAATACTTCTGATACAAACATGATTGGCCCTTTTCCAAATCGGTGGAAAGCGCTTGCTCAGGGAGGCGAGGAATCAGGAGTAAGGATGCTTGGTAATGTGATCCCCCAAGTTTCTGAGCTTTATCCGAAATATATTAGGCTTGACCATATCTATGATTTCTATGACGTTGTCTCACGAGATTCATCGGGTAATTTAAGTTTTAATTTCGACAAGTTAGATCTGACAGTCTGTGATATCTATGCAACCGGGGCAAAGACATTTTTTTCACTTGGCTATATGCCTCCAGTTATTGCAAAAGACGGATCGCTCATCGGCAGACCAAAAGATTGGAATGAATGGAGCTTATTAGTTCAAAAAACAATTGAAAGATATAGTGGTACATCGACAGTCCTACCCTGTAACATGATCGATGAATGGAAAGCGGATATTTATTATGAAGTCTGGAATGAGCCTGATCTTGAATCCTTCGGAAAGTGGAGTAAGGGTGAATATTTTAATCTCTACTCTTATTCAGTCAAGGGAGCCAACAATGTAACCAATGCCTATCCTTTCAAAATTGGTGGACCGGTTACAACGGCCCTTTATAGAAACTGGATTCAGGAATTTTTAAAATATACTCATAAAAATAATTTAAGGGTTGATTTCATCAGTTGGCATCACTACTCTAAAAGGACCGATGACTATACGAAGGATATAATCAACTTAAATAAATGGTTATCAGAATCTCCGATCTTCGACCAATATGAAAATATTCCGAAAGTAATATCTGAGTGGGGCTATGATTCAGAGAAAAACCCAATCGCAGACACCGAGGTTGGCGCTGCTCATACTTTGGCCTCAATCCGTAATTTTATAACGGCCAATATTGAAGCGGCCTTTTTATTTGAGATTAAAGATGGCCCAACACTTTCCTGGGGAATTTTGGATTATAACGGTGGAAAAAAACCTCGCTGGTATGCTTTACAAATGCTGAATAATCTTGAAGGAAATCAGCTAATAGTAAATGGTGAGGGATCATATGTGACAGCGCTTGCTAGTAAAAATCAGGATAAAATAAGTGTGGTTATTACTAACTATGACCAAAATGGTAGAAATAATGAATTGGTCCCTGTAAGATTTACTGGCTTAGTTCCTGGGAAGTATGATATTTCCAAAAAAAACCTAAATGGGCAAAAAGAGACGAGTCTAAATGTAGAAGCAATAAACGGAGAAATAAATTTAACGGGTGACAAAGCAATTGTCATGAGTCCTAACTCGATAATTTCGCTTGATCTTACTGTTTCTCAAAATACAGAGTGACAATTGAAGTAATCGTCTGAGTCCCCTGCTCGACCGTTGGCCCCCCTCCTCCTCCTATTCCATCAGCGAATGTAGCCTTTGAGTAAACTGGAAATACTTGTTGATTTGGGGACGACTCAATGATATTCACAACTTTACCAAGTTTTATTCCTAAATTACTAGCCATTTTACTTGCTTGCTCTTTGGCATTTTCAATAGCCTTATCTCGAGCTTCTTCTCGGTATGTTTCTGGCTTATCAATTGAGAATCTTACTCCTTGAATTTGATTGGCTCCTGCGCCCGTCACCGTTTCGATCACTTTTGAGACCATTTGAGCGTCTCTTACTTTAACCTGGATAGTTGCATTGCCGTTATATCCGTTTATTGAGTTAACATTATTTTCATATTTATAGTTTGGATATACAGAGTAATTGGAGGTTTTTATATCTCCTTTTTCAATTCCCATATCCCTTAAAGCATTAATTATTTTATTATTGATTGAATTAACGGTTGTTTGGACTTCGGAGACTGTACCGCGATTATCAACGGTAATTCCGGCGTCAACGTAGGCAGTGTCAGGGCTTACTTCTACCTTCCCCTCCCCAACGACGGCAAGTTCAGTTGATTTATTAGTCGTTGTGATTGTTAATGGGTAGGAAATATCAAATATTTTTATAATAAATAAAGAAATTACAATAACAGCGACAAACATAACAAAGTTTAAAAGATAATGTTCTTTATCCATATATAAAGAAATCTTATCAAAATAAAAGTTATAATATCAATATGATTTTTTCAAAAATCAAAATTTCGAATAAAGAAAATGAGCTAATTGATGCATGGGTTGAGGGAAATGAAAAATCAGAAATAACAATAATTTTTGTGCATGGATTTGCAACTGATAAGCATGAGACAGGGTGTTATTTTGATGATACCACCGACGATTTAAAGGAAAAAATTCGGATTATAAGATTTGATTTTTCCGGATGCGGTAAAAGCGAAGGGAAACTAGAAAATAAAAATTATTTAAAATGGTCAGAGGATCTAGATTGCGTTATAACATATACAAAAAGTAATTATTCGGGAAGTATTTATATTTTTGCCCAATCGATGGGATGTTTTGTGACAGCTCTATTATCCCCAATAAACATTGAGAAAACGATTTTTTCCGGGCTACCGAATTCGGACACAAAATATATAGGCGAGAGAATCGTCTCAAGATTTATATCAAGACCTGGCGGGAAACTTGATTATAAAGGAACTAGTCTTTTCCCAAGGTCAAATGGTCAAAAGCAAAAAATCGGTGCGTCATTTTGGAAGACTCTTTTTGATTTTAATCCTGCTGAAAAAGTAAACGAGTTTTCAAAAAAAACCAACCTAATGATTATTCATCCCCAACAAGATGAGATTGTAGGAAATGAATACCTGGAGAAATACTCTCAAATTCCTGGAGTAATAATTAAAAAATTAAACGGAGACCATTCATTTTCAAAACCTAAAGATAGGAATAAACTAACTAAAACAGCAAAAAAATTCTTCCTTTTATCAGCGTAATGTTACACTGATAAATTAAATTTAAGAGTTATCTTTTGTGAAATTAATAATAGACTTGATCATAATTTGCCTAGAATTACCTTCCTTAAATAGATGCCCTGCCCCAGGAACTATTTCTAAATGGCAATTCGGAATTAATTTAGAAATTTTTATACTTTGGGAAACCGGCACATCTGAGTCTGCTTCACCATGAACAATTAAGGTTGGGATTTTAATTTTTTTTGCGATATCATAGGCGACATTTTTTACCCCATCTTTGTAAAAAGAGAAATTTAATTTTCTATTTTCACGGTATGAAAAACCTCTCTTTTTCCATTCATCTATCATCATTAGGTTCGCATAATCTCTAAACTCAAGATAGCTTGAGACTGGACATTTGACAGCAAGCAAATATAGATTACTTGAAATAGAAGAGGCAATGAATGAGGCTAGCCCTCCAAAGCTTGACCCAACTAATCCAATTTTTTTATAACCAAGTTTTTTCACTAAATCAATTGCTTTTAAAATATCATCGACCGCTTCAGAAGCGGTAATATCTTCAAAGTTTCCCTCACTCTCCCCGTGAGCAAAAAGATCAAGGCGAAAACTAGAAATTTGATTTCTATTTAATTCTTGAACTAAAGCAAGGTTGGTTGAGCTATCCTTACCTGAATTAAAACCATGACACAAAATAATTATTGGGTTAATTTTGTCACCTCTTGGAATCGACAAAATACCTACAAGTTTATTTCCTTTTGAATTTTTGAAGAATAGCTTCTCTTCCATTTATCTATATTTTACTAAATATGTTATTATCTTAATATGAAATTACCGGGTGAACTAACTACCGTGACACCTCTATCTAAGGCGATTGCCCTGCTTATGTTTATTTCCTTACCAATATTAGCCTTTATCTTTGGAATGAATTATTATAAAGCCTTGGAAAGTAAGACCAATAACTCAGTTGTCAAGGTTGGGTGTACGGAGGATGCAAAGATCTGCCCTGATGGATCAACGGTAGGAAGGTCGGGGTCAAATTGTGAATTTGAAATTTGTCCGACTATAATTCCGGAAGGGGAAAAAATTAATTGTAGCGGAATAAGAGGTCTAATATGCCCTGAGGGGTATGTATGTGATATGGGAGGTAAAATATTTCCCGATGCCTCAGGTATTTGTGTAAAAGTAACACAGAGTGAAAGTGACTATACATGCCCAGAAACAGAAAATATAGATTGTATACCAACAGAAAAATTTATGATGAAAAGAGAGTGTACGCGCGGGTATTTACAATGGGCCTTAGAGAATTGTCCCGACTTCAAAGGTGCCGCCTATTAAGTATTTTATACGGCATATATGTTTTACTTGCCAAAGTTTTTTTTAGCGATTCTTTTAATTGTGATCGACCAACATTTGTTTTTAGAAACATCTGTCTTCTCCTGGCGTCATTAAGATTAATAAAATATTCGTAATGAATGAGTTTGAATGGTATCCTAATTTTCGAGTAAGAGACTACTCCTCTCATATGTTCTTGAATTCGATTTTTTAGATCGGTTGTAATACCTGTATAAATATCAAAATCTTTTAAAGAAAGAATGGTATAAACATAATATTTTTCAAAATTTACCATCAAGTAGATTATAATTGCTATATATGAAAATAACTAATCGTAAATTTCACCGTGAATATCAGGAAATCGAAAAATATGAAGTCGGGATATCTTTGACTGGTCCTGAAGTAAAATCAATAAGAGCCGGAAGAATGAGTCTGGACGATGCGTTTGTAAAAATTCTTGACTCTGGCCCGTATTTGATAAACGCCCAAATCCAAGCTTATGAATTTGCGAAAAATGATTCTTATGACCCTAAAAGATCTAGAAAATTATTAATGCATAAAAAAGAATTATTACGTCTTAAGGTTAAAATTGCAGGAGGGGGTGCTTTGACTCTTGCCCCTATCGCATGTTATAATAAGGGGCGCCTGATCAAGCTAGAGATAGCACTGGCTAGAGGTAGAAAAGATTTGGAAAAAAGAAAATTAGAGAAAAATAGAGATATAAAGAGGAATGAAAAAAGAGAAGCAAAAGAATATATAAAGTTTTAGTATATCCGCCGATTCTTACCCCGCCTTTGGCGGGGAGCGAATCTTGGCGGATGTAAGAAACTGTAAGCCGATTTGAATAAATCGGTCAACAGTTTCTAACAGGGGATGCTAGGTATCGACGGGAAATTTGCACTTTTATAAATCGTTGGAGCGCACCTGTGCGTTAAACGGAAAAATTAACTGATAAAAACACTTTGTCTAAAGGGGTAACCAATCGGAATAAGGTCTTAAAAAGTAATCAGTTGTATTTAAGATCGATAAACTTAACTGACTGTCTCGATGCGCTTTGATTATTAAGCGATTGGGGCAAGAGTAAAAATAATCTAACTCCAACTAAAAATTTATAAGGGTGTTTTCTCGGACGCGGGTTCAATTCCCGCCATCTCCACCATGTAGATTGTTGTTACAACTTATTTAATATCAAAGCGGAAAATTTTTTCCGTATGTTTTCCTCCATTTTTTTCATAAAAATCATGGGCAATTATATTATCCAACATCGATGTTAGTTTAATTACTGAAATATCTATTGTTTTGCAGTATTTTTTTATTTCTTTTATAAAAAACGATCCAATTCCTTTATTTCTAAATTCTTTACTTACAACAAAATCCTCAATGTGACCACGATATGAACCATGACGAATATAGGGAATAAGATAGAGAGTTGCCAAGGCAAGTATTTCTGAATTTTCATCAACGACAAATATAAAAACATTCTTTTTAGAAATAATTTCGTTAAATATTTCTCCAATTTTTTCTGACTCTGCATTGTCTGATGTTTTATTTCCAACTTTTCCAAGCTCGTTTAATAAATTTAAAATAGCTATTTTATCCAATTTTGTTGCTAATCTAGCTTTCATAGTTATATTATAAAAGTTTAAATACTATTATGTGATAAAGATAGATCCAAGCTGCCAAGAAGAGAATCCCACGCCTATAAACTTACTTTTTCTTATCTACTTTTTCAAGACCAAGTCCTTTAACGACAAAGTAAACAACAAGCGCTAAGATTAAAAAATCTAGACAACTACTGACGAAATGACCCCAAAGAATTTTGTTTTGGCCGAATCTAAAATACATTGTCTCCAAACTTCTGGTCTTCGACAAAACAACACCTAAAATAGGATTAACAATATCAGTGACGAGTGACGCCACCAATTTAGTAATTGCTCCGCCTAATATAAAGGCGACAGCAAATCCAACAACCCCTCGCTCTCTAATAAATTCGATAAACCCTTTCATATTAAATATTTAATTATTAATTACTCAAAATGAATTGTCGTTTCCTCATAAAACCGAACCGCCTTTTTTAATAATATTTTATCTAACCGCTTATTTAGCTCCATTAATGATACAGAGTTATCAAAAAAACTAAGCGGAAGATTTACATTCAGACACCGACCTTTTACTAGATGTCTTGTGATACCGGCGGGGACGGCAGCTCCGGCTTGGGCAATCTCAATTATTTGTTGTGGTGTGAAATTCGGGAAAACTACCATTAAATTTGAGTCGGGATGATCAAAAAAATTTAGATGAGGATGCTCATAAAAAAATAATCGCACATTCCTAGAAGTCATCGAAAATGGTAATATAGAGCGGGTAATGTTATTTTCATAAAAGGAAACAATGTAACTGAGCCGCTTAATTTTATCGATAAATTCTCCAGCAGTATTAACTAAGTAAGATCCACCTTTTCTATCAACTACAGTAATTAGCCTTCCATAATCTTTTTCTTTTATCGACCTTGGCCCGATTAATTCCAATTCTGCCTTTTTAATGACAAGATTTTTATCTTTCCTTATATGATTAAAAAAACTTTCTCTTTTATCTTTAAAAAAATGAATCCAAGATGATAGCTCAATTTCCTCTTGGTTACTATAATCGACTATTTGACATAAAATGTTTTTGATTCCCATTAATTTAAAGCAATTAATCCGATTCATACCATCGAGTTGGAGATATTTACCGTTATTAAGAGAGGCGACGATTATCGGATCAGTAAATAAACCACTGCTTTTCAGCTTTTGAATAAGATTTTTACTTCGAGATGTATCAAATTCTTCATGAATAATAATTTCATCAATAGGAATTATTTTTAAATAAAAACGATCGGTTTTCATAAATTTATTTTAAATTTTTAATGACTTTTTCCATTATCTCAGATGTTGCTCTAGTTAATGCCTCAGATGTTGAGGCGCCAATATGTGGAGTCATAATTACATTATTTAGTTTTCTCCATTTTGAATCGGGCGGTAGTGGCTCTGACCAATAGACGTCAAGTGCGGCTCCAGCAATTTTATTGTTTTTTAATGCATGATAAAGAGACTCTTCTTCAATTACCCCGCCTCGAGATATATTAATGAGATATGAAGAAGGCTTCATTAAAAAAAGCATCTTATTATTAATAATATTTTCTGTCTCTGCAGTTAGAGATAGATGAATCGTTACAATGTCTGACTTTGCAAATAATTCTTTTAAACCGACGTTTTTTTTATGTCTGCTAAAAAAATAAGTTTTTACCCCTAAACTTTCAAGGACTGTTTTTAATTTTTTACCAATATTTCCGTAACCTATAATCCCGACCGCTTTACCTTTTAGCTCCTGGCCTTTAAGATCTTTTTTTAACCATAATCCATCCTTCATTGAACTGTATGCATTTTCCAACTTGCGAAGAAGAGAAAATATTAAACCTAAGGTTAATTCGACAACGGCATTGCTATTTGCACCGGGAGTATTAACAACAACAATATTATTTTTTTTGGCCGTTATTAAATCAATATTATCAAGTCCACTACCCGCTCTTCCGATCGCTTTTAATTTTTTTCCTCGATTTATAATTTTTTCAGTAACCTTTGTGCGACTACGGACAATAAGTCCCTCATAATTTTTAATTATTTTAAGAAGATGTTCAGGCGTAACTTCTGGTCGATAATCAAATTTAACACTTTTAGATAAATGCAATTTAAGTACTTTATCATCGATTTTATCGGCAATTAAAACCTTCATATTTTTTTAATTTCTAAGAGAGATTTTTTTAATGCAAGGATTACAAGATCAAGATCTTTCTTTGAAAAATATCCCATATGGGCGACTCTTACAATCTTACCCTTAAGTCCACCCATCCCACCGGCAATTACGACATCATGTTTCTCTCTCAAAAGCTTTCTCCATAAAGCTTCATCGACCCCCGTGGGCGGCCAAATAGAAGTTACGGTTGGCGATGCTTCAATATCCGCAACGACGAGTTTTAATCCCATTTTTCTTATCTCTGCTCGAAAATAATCACGAAGCTCAAGATGTTTTTTGAAGACTTTTTCTCGACCTTCCTCTTTCATTAAAGCTAAAGCGGCTTGAAGACTAAATAAAACAGAAACGGCAGGAGTCGCCGGCGTTTGATTTTTTTCTGCAAATTTTTCATACAAAGCAAGATCAAAATAATATTTTGGTATTTTTGAGTTTTTTTGTCTTTCCCGGGCATCTTTTGAAACAGCGATCATTGAAATTCCGGGACTGGACATCCAGGCCTTTTGAGAGGCTGATACCAAAACGTCTATTTTGAGTTTATCCATCGGTAGATTTACTCCACCAAGAGCGCTAACCGAGTCTACTAAAAGGAGCGGTTTATTAGGATGACTTTTTACAAGGGGGGAAATTGCAAATAAGTCATTTAATACTCCGGTCCCCGTCTCATTGTGGGTAATAAAAACCGCCCTTAGTTTTTTTGTTTTTTTTAAGATTTCCTGAACTATTTCTTTCTTGACCGAAGTCCCTTCGGGAAATTTAATTTGATTAACATTTAATCCATATCTTCGAGCTATTTCAGCCCATCGGTTACCAAATTCCCCGCAAGTAAAAAAGATTACAGAATCACCAGGTGAGAAAAAATTAACAACGGCAGTTTCGAGTCCGGCCGTACCCGACGCTGTTAAAAGATAGATGGGATTTTTTGTTTGGTAGAAATACTGAAGATTTGTAACGATTTCTTGATAGATCTTTTCAAATCCGCGGCCGCGGTGACTAATCACCTGCTTTGATAACGAAGCCAAGACTTGTGGAGGGAGTGGAGTTGGCCCTGGGATCCTCAAGTTTGTCATAACGTGAGAAATAATACCTAATTTCAACTAAAATATCAATAATGATCAGAAAAGGACTATTTTTCTTACTTTTATTTATCTTACCGTTTCAATTAGGAAAACATTTTTTTCCACCATTTTCTTATCTTCAAGGAGTTAGAGTAGACTACTTATCCCCTACAATTTATCTAATCGACACATTGATTCTTTTACTTTCAATATTAAATTTAAAAGAATTATTATTATTTTTTCGAAAGAAAGTATTTATTTTTATCTTCTTACTAATTGCTATTAACATAATTTTTTCTCAATCAAAATATTTATCTTTATACGGTTTACTAAGGATGATTGAATTTTTTATTTTAATTTTTCTAGGGAAAAAGATAATGAAATATCTAAGTCCAAGGTCAATTGTTATATCTTTTTTATCTTCAGGATTAATCGAATTATTTCTTTGCCTATTACAGTTTTATAATAAAAGTTCAATCCAAGGGATATTTTATTTCATTGGTGAAAGATTATTTACCCTAAGCACTCCGGGGATTGCCAAGGCAACAATAAACGGAATAGAATTCTTACGGCCATATGGAAGCTTTTCTCACCCTAATTCAATGGCGGGTTTTTATTTATTAAGTTGCTATCGTCACATTTCTTATATTAAATACTACACACTGGATGCTAAATACTAAAATAAAATGCCCATCATGTAAGATCGCAAGAATTTTCATTCCAATTGCTATGTCACTGGTTTTTTTGCAGGCAATAACCGATCCTTTGACAATCCAAAAACGAATAGAGCTACTTAAAAATTCGTGGACAATAATTATTAAGCACCCGCTTTTTGGTACAGGAGTCAACAGCTATTTATTGGCACAATCGCAGATAAAATCAAACTTTTATTTATTTTTTAATCAACCTGTCCATAATATTTACTTACTGTTCATATCTGAATTCGGGCTTATTTCATCGGGCCTTTTTCTTTATTTAAATCGTAAGATACTAGGCGGATTCAAAAAAAATAGCCTTTTAATTTTGTCTGTTGTTATGATAACTGGCCTCTTTGATCATTACTGGATAACTTTAGTGCAGAATTTCTACCTTATTGCAGTTGTTTTCTCTATAAGCTTTCAAGATCGCTCTTAATCTCGTTGTTTATATTTAAGACTTCATTCAAGGATTCATTTAACCCCGCAGGCAAAGTCTTTAAAAGCTCATTGATTAATTCTCGATGCTTAGAATTTGACAGTTTAAGTGTTTCGACAAAACTTGATGGAGCGGCCGAGCCTTGTTTTTTCGCAGTTTTTAAAAGTGGAGGAATTTTTATAAAGTATTTCTCAGCTTTTGAGAAAGTTTCAATCGCCTGCTTGTTCTTCCCTTTTTCAGCAAGCGACATCGACATCGATACTCTCTTATCTGAAAACAATAGATAAACTTCAGCTTTTTTTATTGTGTCGCGACTGACAAACTCAGTGATTCTATCTCTAATAATTTTTACAAAATATAACGGATGATCTGGAAGGATGCCTGGATATGGGAGATCGTAGGCGACCTTGTTGGCTGCAGTATCAATTGTTGCACCAGATGACTCCATGACAAAGTAAGCGGTCAGAGGTAAAACAACTAAAGTAAAAACAATCAAAATTAGACGAGCAATATTTTTCATTAAACATCTAGAGTATACATAAAATACCCTAAAAAAACAACCCCGTACCATTTGGTACAGGGTGTTTTGATAATCTAAAACTAAAATTACTTTACTAATCTTTTTAAGCTCTTTCCGGCTGTAAATCCTGGTGTCTTTGTTGCTGGGATTTGAATCTCAGCTCCAGTTTGAGGATTTCGGCCTTTTCTTGCGGCTCGTCGTCTAACCATAAAAGTTCCGAAACCTGTCACAACTACCTTCTCTCCTCTTTTCATTGCGTCAGACATTGTTCCGAAAACTGTCGAGACGGCGTCTTTGGCTGCTTTAGCGGTAAGACCGGCCTTTTTGGCTACTTGGGCGACTAAATCTGCTTTTGTCATATGTGTCACCTCCTTCCTTATATTTTGTTTTAAAGCGTTCGAACAATTAATTGTTAACAGAATAGTCGTTTTTTGGCGTCTTGTCAATCTATATTAAAAATATCTTATTATAACAATCTATATCATTTAGGGGGCTTTGTGACAGGAAGAAAATGAGAAAAACTTTTGTTTATCAATTTTTTGTCATCAAGCCAAACCCCCCTTTTTGGAACTACTTTTCCAATACAAAAGTATTTTTTCGGATTTCGAATTTCGCCTGCCTGCGCAGGCAGGGATTTCAAATTTTGAGTAAAAAGCACTTCGTAGTCTTCTCCTCCCGATAAAGAATAATCGATTGGATCATAATTATATTTTTTGCAGAACCTCAAGAGACTGTCAGATAACGGGATTTTTTTAGATTCAATAACTATTCCTACATTAGATTGATTGGACAAGTAGAAGATATCAGAGGACAGCCCGTCACTTATATCAAGGGCTGAAGTAGCAAAGCTTGAAATATAGTCAGAGTTTTTTATATTAATAATTGGATTAATATGTTTTTTAATTAGTTGTTTTTCAAAATTTTCATAAGATTTTTTCTTTTTTAGAAGTAACTCTAACCCAGCCTTTGAATCTCCAAGAACTCCTGTTGTGTAGACTAAATCATCAATCTTGGCCCCAGACCGGCCCATAAATTTTTTGGCTTTTCCAATCATAAAAACATCAATTCCTATTTTTTCGGAAGATGTAATATTTCCTCCAATTACCTGACAAT
The DNA here is from genome assembly GCA_000990565.1 of Candidatus Roizmanbacteria bacterium GW2011_GWA2_35_19. Lineage (GTDB taxonomy): Bacteria > Patescibacteriota > Microgenomatia > UBA1406 > GWC2-37-13 > GWC2-37-13. Next base: position 22,282 of record LBQC01000010.1, read on the forward strand.
GATAATATAAGCACGCCTTTTTAATACCTTCATAGATTTTATTTACATAAGAAATATTAATGTCAGGTAAAAGAAGAGAAACTAAAACCCATATCGGTTTACCACCCGAGGCAACAATGTCCGAGACATTGACACTTATCGCCTTAAAGCCGATTTTTTCAGGGGGATAACTTCTTAAGAAATGCCTGTCTTCAAGTAAAATATCGCAGGTAGCTAGATATGTCTCATCACCTATTATAATCGGAGCTGTATCATCACCAATAATTTTGTTTCCAAGCTGGCGTTTTATTTTTTCAATTAATCCAAACTCACCAATACTAGAAATTAGATTTCCCAATTATTTTGCTGAATTTATATTTTCGTTGTTGCCTCGGCTCTTGACTCTCTTATTATTGTCACTTTGATTTGTCCAGGGAAGACGTCAAATTTAGATTCAAGCTCTTCTCTTATTTTTTCAGCCATGACAACTGCTTCATCATCAGTTACTTCATCAGGCTTGACGATGACTCGTAGTTCCCGTCCGGCTTGAAGCGCATATACTTCCTTGACTCCCTTTTTAGTTTTAGCCGCTTCCTCAATCGTCTTTATTCTTTTTAGATATTCTTCAAAGTCTTCATGTCGGGCGCCAGGCCTTCCACCTGAAACCGCATCAGATATATAAACAATAATTGATTCAACAGATGGGAAAGGAATGTCTTCATGATGGGCAGCCACACAATCAACGACATTTTGGGGAAACCGATGTTTTTTTAAAAGTTCAACTCCAAGGTCAACGTGTGACCCCTCTTTGTCGGTTATGACTTTTCCGATATCATGAAGCAAGCACCCGAGCTTAACGACATTAACATCAGCCTTAAGCTCATGAGCTAAGGCAACTCCAATTTTAGTTTCTTCAAGTGTATGGACAATCATATTTTGTCCGTATGAAAAACGGTATTTAAATCGGCCGAGCGCCTGGGTTATTTCAGGCGGTATATTAAAGATCCCTACAGAATGACATAACTCTTCACCAGCCTTAAATATTGATTTATCAATGTCTTCTCGAGTTTTTTTAACTATTTCCTCGATTCGGGCCGGCTGAATCCGGCCATCTTTAATTAGTCTTTCAAGCGACTGCCTGGCAACTTCACGACGCGCTGCATCAAAACTTGATAGTCTAATGACTCCCTCCTCTTCAAGATCAACGTCAACCCCGGTTGCAATCTCAAAGGCTCTAATGTTTCTTCCGTCTTTTCCGATTATTCTACCCTTAAAATCCTCAGAAGGTAGATTAATCACTGAAAGCGTGTATTCGGCAGTGTAGTCAACGGCTCCATAACGCATAGAATCGACCAATATATGTTTAGCCCTATCATCAACTTTTGATTTTATTTCTTCCTCGGCTGCCTTAATTTTTTTGGCAATATCTCCCTTAAGCTTATCTTCCCATCCTGCAAGTAAAAGCTCTTTAGCTTGATCTTTAGTTAATTGAGCAATTTTTTCAAGCTTAGCCAACATTGCCTCTTTGTTTTTCTCTAAATCTACCTTAAGTTTTTCTAAATGACGCTTAATATCATCGGCCGACTGTCTTTCTTTATTAACAAGAATTTCTTTATCTTCAATCGACTGTTCTCTTTTGGCTAGTCTTTTTTCTATCTCTAAAGCATCGGTCGCCAATTTTCGCGACTCTTTTTCGGCCGTATCTTTAATTGTGAAAGCCTCTTGATTGGCTTTAAGGATAACTATTTCTGCCTCCCTTTTAGCATTATTTATCAACTCTTCCCGATCACGACCAATTGAAGTAAATTTCTTAAAAAATTTAACTAACATAGTAATTTTATGGAGCTTAAAAGAGGATATTTATCGAACAGAAAAATGAAAAGATTAAAACGACGTCACGAAATATGAAACTGAAGCTGTTATTGCGTTTTTATCTATCATTTTATTTTTAATATTCGATTTTTAATATCCCTTAAGCAATTTCTAATACTAAGTATTTTACTCCATACAAGAAAAAACTACAAGTGAGCAATTTTATGCAAAAGAAGGACGAGTATAATATCTACTAATTTCTTGACGCATGAGTTCCATTTTCGCTTCATCTTCGGGTGTTGGGTGTCTTCTTTGCCCCTCTTTGTTTAAAGTGAAGTCGTAGTTAAGACCATCGGCGACTCTCTCTAATCCATATTGGTCTTTTGATTTTTCAGTAACCGCAGTGATAGTTTTTCCATCAAAAGTAGTTATTGAAATATTTAATAGTTCCCTCCAACTGTCCTTATAAATAAATTCCCATTTTTTTATTTTTTCAAGGTCTTCTTCACTAATAATCCATAGACGACCATTAATATACCCCGTCCCAGAAACAAGAGTATAGGCTTCAAAATTTTCTCCCCAAACCTTTTTTAAAACAGAT
>LBQC01000011.1 GCA_000990565.1 Candidatus Roizmanbacteria bacterium GW2011_GWA2_35_19
CTACTTCTTTAATCTTCCAAAAATGACCGATAGAGGGACATTTATAGTTAATGGAATAGAAAGGGCGATTATTAATCAGATTGTTAGATCGCCAGGAGTCTATTTTACAGCCGAGATTGATAAAACAACCGGATTAACTCTATATAATGCAGAAATAAGACCATATATCGGAGCATGGATCGATATCACAATCAATAAAAATAATCTTATCGAAATTAAGGTAAACAAAAAAAGAAAGTTTCTTGCTTCCGTATTTTTAAAGTCATTTGAAGGAGATAATAGCAATGAGATTATCTCACAGTTTGATAGTATTGATAAAGGATTACTTGAAAAATATATACTTCCAACCTTAAAGAAAGATCAGACAAAATCAAAAGATGAGGCCGTGCTTGAGATCTATCGAAAAGTTAGGCCTGGTGAACCTCTAATTCTTGATAATGCTTATGAGACTGTGAATAATTTATTTTTCAATCAGAGACGTTATTCTCTTTCTGATGTTGGACGTTATAAGATTAATAAAAAACTAGGTTTAAATATTGAAATAAAAAAAGATAACTATTTGTTAACTAAAACTGATTTAGTTGAAACTATAAAATACTTGGTTAATCTGACCTCAGGAAAAGGAAATTTTGACAATATTGATCATTTAGGTAATCGAAGGTTAAGAACCGTCGGTGAACTTATTAGTATGTATGGGATTCGCGTTGGAATGGTTAGAGTATCTCGGGAAATTAAGGAACGAATGAGCCTTGTGACAGGCGAAACCAATGTTACTCCTTCCCAGGTTGTTAACTCAAAGCCTATTATCGTTGCGATAAATTCTTTTTATAGAACCAGTCAACTATCGACAATTGTTGATCAGACTAATCCACTATCAGAGCTTGATAATTTAAGAAGAATCACCGTAGGTGGGCCTGGAGGAATAGAAAAAGAAAGAGCATCATTTTCCATTCGCGATATTTCAGCACCATATAAGAAATTAGAAAAAATAAAATCCGGTAGCAAAACTAAAGTTAAAATTTCTGATGAAATCGTATACCTTCAAGCCGATGATGAAGAAAACTATTATATTAGTTCAAACGATGTTGAAATTGACGAAAATAGTTATATCACTTCTCCAACTGTCGTCGCCCGGCACAAGGGTGAAATCATAGAAGTGGAATCTCCTCAGCTTGATTTGATTGATATCTCAGCTCGACAGGTAGTTGGAGCATCGGCCGCTTTAATTCCATTCCTTCAAAACGATGATGCCTCAAGAGCTCTAATGGGTACTCACATGCAATGCCAAGCCGTACCTCTTATCAAACCTAGTTTCCCAATTGTTGGAACTGGAATGGAAGAAAAGGTTAGTATGTCACTTGGGAGGACAATTAAAGCCAAAGAAGATGGAGAAATTAAATATGTTGACGGACAAAAAATTATTTTTAAAGGAAAAAGTGGTAAAACACAAAATTATGAAATTGAAAGATTTATACGTACTAATAAAGACGTTACTTTTGACCAAAGACCACGTGTCGAAAAAGGACAAAAAATAAAAAAGAATGACATTTTGATTGATGGGCCTTCGACTGATAGTGGAAGACTGGCCTTAGGTCAAAATTTAGTTGTTGCTTATACTTCCCTTAATGGTTTAGGATACGAAGATGGATTTGTTGTTTCTGATCGTCTAGTAAAAGAGGATATTTTAACTTCAATTACAATGGAAGAGTTTATTGCCGACCTTGTTGATACTAAACTTGGACCAGAAGAGTTAACTCGAGATATACCAAATGTCCGTGAAGAAGTACTTCAGAATCTTGATAAAGATGGCTTGGTCTTGGTCGGAACTGAAGTTAAGGGTGGTGATATCTTGGTTGGAAAAGTTGCCCCTAAGGGAGAAAAAGAATTAACAGCTGAAGAAAGATTGTTAAGGGCAATTTTCGGAGAAAAAGCAAAGGATATTAAAGATACATCTCTGCGCATGCCTTACGGTAAACGAGGCAATGTGGTAAATATTGAGACAATTGATGGTAAGAAGGATCCAAATGAGCTTGAACCAAGTATTTTAAAAAGAATTATTGTTAATACTGCTCAGTTGAGAAAAATTTCTGTTGGAGATAAACTTGCTGGGCGCCATGGAAATAAAGGAGTTATCTCTAAAATCTTACCTGCTTGGGATATGCCTTACCTTGAGGATGGTACACCTGTTGATGTAATCCTGTCCCCTCTTTCAATTTTATCAAGAATGAATTTAGGTCAGTTATTTGAAAATTTAATGGGAACGATTGCTTCATATAAAGGTATAAATATATCCGCTCCCGTTTTTGAAAAAATAAAAGAAGAATTTATAATTTCTGAGCTTGAAAAGTTAGGTCTTCCAACTGATAATAAAGTGACTCTTTTTGATGGTCAAACTGGTTCTCCGTATAATAGAAAAGTCCTCGTTGGGACAACTTATATTATGAAACTTATTCACATGGTTGAGGATAAGTTCCATGCTCGATCAGTTGGACCTTACTCCCTGGTTACACAACAGCCGTTGGGTGGAAAATCGCAACTTGGTGGACAGAGATTTGGAGAGATGGAGGTTTGGGCGCTTGAGTCTCACCGTGTCCCATACACTCTTCAAGAAATGTTGACTATTAAGAGTGATGATGTTCGCGGCCGGACAAAAGCATTTGAGTCAATTATTAAAGGAATTGATATTCCGCAATCATCAGTTCCTGAGTCGTTTCATGTATTGGTAAAAGAGTTAAATGCGCTTGGATTATCGATTGATTATATTAAATAAAAATTATGGAAGATTTAAACTTGGTAGACTTTTCTGGATTAAGAATTACATTAGCATCACCTGAAAAAGTAATTAAGTGGTCACACGGGGAAGTAATTAAACCGGAAACAATTAACTACCGAACTTTTAGGGCCGAAAAAGATGGCCTTTTTGATGAAAGAATCTTTGGACCAACAAAAGACTATGAATGTTACTGTGGTAAATATAAGAGAATGCGTTATAAAGGAATTGTCTGTGATCGTTGTGGTGTTGAAATAACCACTTCAGCTGTAAGACGGGAAAGAATGGGTCATATTAAATTAGCTTGCCCTATCGCCCATATTTGGTATTTTAAAGGATCCTCTTCGGTGCTAAGCACCATCCTAGATATTCCACCGCAGGCCCTTGAGAGAATAATTTATTATGCTCTTTATTTAGTAATGACAGTTGACCGAGAAAAACAAAAAAATACTCTAAAAGCATTATCTCAGATCAGTCAAGAGGAAATTAAAATAATCGCTGATGCCCACACCAAAGAAGAAGAAAAAGTGAAAGCAGATTTCAAAAAACAATATGAGCAACTTGAAAAAAAAATTGGTAATCAAGAGCAATGGGAAATCACAAAACAGGAGATTGATTTTAAAGAAAGGGAACAGCTTAAATTAACTTCAAATCAATTTGTTGAAAAAAAATCAAAAAAGACTGCCTTTTTTGATCGCTTGGCGAAATTAGTCAGATCGATCGATTCATTTGACGTTGTTGAAGAAGACGATTATCTCTACCTTAAAGAAAAAGGTATTGATGATTTCGTAAATGTAGGGATGGGGTCTGAATCACTATATGAAATATTATCGACTTTTGACATTCAAAAAGAATACGCCATTTCCTTAAAAAACTTAAACGAGTCAAAAGGCGAGAAAAGAAACAAATTATTAAAAAAAGTCCGCTCACTTGAAGCTTTCATAAAGGCAAAGATTGATCCTAAATGGATGGTTTTAACCGTTCTTCCGGTCGTACCTCCAGATCTAAGACCGGTTGTTCAACTACCAGGCGGAAAATTTGCAACATCTGACTTAAATGACTTCTATCGACGAGTTATAAATCGAAATAATCGTTTAAAACAACTCATTGACCTTGGAGCTCCAGAAATTATCTTGAGGAATGAAAAGAGAATGTTACAGGAGGCAGTCGACTCTCTTATTGATTTACAAAAATCAAGAGGAAGGACAAGAGGAGCAGGAGCCGCAACAAAAGTACAAAAGTCTTTGTCTGACATACTCCGCGGAAAACAGGGACGATTCAGACAAAATTTACTTGGTAAAAGAGTTGACTATTCGGGTCGTTCAACAATTATTGTTGGACCTGAGCTTAAACTTGATCAAGTCGGACTTCCAAAAGAAATGGCAATCGAACTATTTAAGCCATTTCTACTTCATGAAATAATTATAAGAGGCTTAGCTCCAAATATAAAAAGTGCTAAAAATTTTCTTGAGAAAAAAGAGTCAGTTGTCTATGACATTCTAGAGGAAATTACTAAAGACCATCCTGTTCTTCTTAACCGAGCACCAACTCTTCATAAACTTTCTGTCCTAGGATTTTACCCAGTCTTAACAGACAGTCATGCGATTAAATTACATCCCACAGTCTGTGCAGGATACAATGCTGACTTTGATGGTGATGCTATGGGTGTATTTTTACCGCTTTCTAAAAATTCAATTGAAGAAGTTAAAAGTAGAATGCTCCCTTATCATAATCTTCTTAAGCCGGCAGACGGCTCACCGATTGTATTACCAAATAAGGAAATGGCTTTAGGTTGTTACTATTTAACAACCATGAATTCTAAATGGTTGGATAAAAAGAATGAGGAATTAAGAATTTATTCATCGGCCGACGAAGCTTTAAATTTTTTCAATGCTGATAAGGTTAGTCTTCGCGAGCCAATACTCGTAATGATTAATGGAAAAACTATTAAAACAACGATAGGAAGAATTATTTTTAATGAAGCCCTTCCAAAAGAAATGGGATATATGAATCAAGAATTTAAAGCCTCTGATATTAAGAATATTATCGTTGCGGCAATGAAATTATTTGAAAATAAAGTTGTCGGTGAATTGATAGATAAAATAAAAGAGATTGGTTTTTGGTCTGCTACTATTTCTGGCGGCCTTTCAGTCTCGATATTTGACTGTAAAATAATTCCTGAGAAAGATAAAGAAATTGCCGAGACCGAAAAAGAAATTGAAAAAGTGAGAAAAAATTTCGATCAAGGGCTCCTTACCCTTGAGGAAAAAAGGCGATATTCTAATAAGCTTTGGATTGATACGACTGAGAGATTAGCCGATAAAACATGGAATTCACTTGATGAAGAAAATCCTGTAAAAATTATTATTAAATCAGGTGGAGCCCGCGCATCACGAGAACAATTGAAGCAATTATCGGCCATGAAAGGGCTCGTTGTTGACCCGCTAGGAAAAATTATCGAGGTCCCGACAAAATCAAATTACCGTCAAGGCCTATCTATCTTCGAATATGTAATTTCAGCCCGTGGCGCTCGAAAAGGGCTTACAGACTCGGCTTTAAAAACTGCCGACGCGGGATACTTAACTCGAAGACTGGTTGATGTCGCCCATGATATGATAATTAAGGAAGAAGACTGTGGAACACAGGAGGGATTAACCATATCGACAGATATGAATCGCGGGGAAAAATTTAAGGAAAGAATTAAAAATCGCTATTTATTAAATGATATTAATCATAATAATAAAGTTATCATCGAGAAAAATGGTCTATTGACAGAAACTGAGTTAAAACTTATTGAAAAACATAATGTTCAAAGTATCGTCGTTAGATCTCCTCTCTTTTGTCAGTCATCTTATGGTGTATGTCAAAAATGTTACGGGACTGATCTATCGACAAATAAAATTGTTGACATCGGTGTCCCAGTTGGAGTAATAGCTGCTCAATCGGTTGGAGAACCAGGTACACAGCTGACAATGAGAGTTAGACATTTCGGTGGAATAGTTATTTCTGACGTGACACAAGGATTACCAAGAGTTGAAGAGTTATTTGAAACGCGTACTCCAAAGATCGTGTCCCCAATCGCTGAGATTTCAGGAAAGATTTCTGTTCAAGAGGACATGGAAAAAGAAGTATATAGCGTAAAGATTACGTCAGCCAATCAAGAAGCGGCTGTCAAAGAGCAAGAATTTATGATTCCTATGTCACAAAAATTAAAGGTGAAAGATGGTGATTTAATTGCTTCAGGCACTGCTCTATCAGAAGGCTATCTTGACGTTAATGACGTCTTAACCATTAAAGGTTTAAGAGCGGCTCAGCTATATTTACTTGATGAAATTCAACACGTCTATGAATCCCAAGGAATTGCTATCCATGATAAGCATTTTGAAGTACTGATAAGAAAGATGAGTGATAAAGTCATTATTGAAGACGAAGGCGATACTTCCTTTATTAAAGATGAAGTTGTATCAAAAATTAGATTTGAAGAAGAGAATAAAAGAGTGCTTTCAAAAGGTGGAAAACCAACAACTGGAAAAATTTCGATTCTTGGAGTAACTCGAGCGGCGATCCATACAGATTCTTGGCTTTCAGCCGCTTCATTTGAGCAGACAACTAATGTCTTAAGTAGCGCTGCAATTAAGGGACAAGTAGATTACTTGTTAGGACTGAAAGAAAATGTTATAATTGGCAGATTAATTCCTGTTACCTTAGGATTAATTGAGAAATATTACGGTAAATTTGTAAACAAATATGCCAACGATCAACCAGCTGATAAAAAAGCAGAGGAGCAAAAGGAACAAAAAGTTTAAGTCCATTGCTCTAAAGCAAAATTTTAATTCTTTAAAAAGAAAGTATCTAACAATAGATAATCCTTTAAAAAGAGGCGTCTGTACTGTGGTGCGCACAATGACACCAAAGAAACCAAACTCAGCGCTTCGTAAGGTTGCAAGAGTGAGACTTTCCAATAAAATGGAAGTGACTGCCTACATTCAAGGCGTTGGACATAATCTAGCAGAACACTCGATAGTATTGGTCCGAGGCGGTCGTGTAAAAGATTTGCCAGGTGTAAAATACCATATTGTCAGAGGTAAATTTGATACTGCCGGAGTTGATAAAAGGACAACTTCGAGATCAAAATACGGAACAAAAAAAGCAACAGCTAAAGCTGCATAATTATTATAAAAAAATATGCCAAGACACGCTTATAAAAAAACTAAAGTTAAGGGAGATAAAATCTATGGTAGCTTAGAGGTATCTAAGTTTATTAACTATGTAATGGTCGACGGAAAAAAAGCCGTGGCTGAAAAACTTTTGTATCAAGTTTTTGAAGATTTAAAGAAACAGGGAGCCGATCCTCTAAAAATTCTTCACCAAGCGATTGAAAACGTCGCGCCGCTTCATGAAGTGAAACCTCGTCGACTCGGAGGAGCATCTTACTTAGTCCCAATTGAAGTAAGACGAGATCGAAAGATATATTTAGCTTCAAATTGGATAATTAACGCCGCAAAGACAAGAAGTAATAAAGAGTTTCACACTTTTTCTGCTAAATTATTAGCAGAGATATTAGATGCTTCAAAAAATCAAGGAACTGCAGTAACTAAAAAAATTCAAACTGAAAAATTAGCAGAAACTAACAAAGCATTTAGCCACTTGAAATGGTAATTAATTTAGACGGTTGATGATTGAAAGTAGAAGATAGTGGTAGAAATTAGATGGTAGGAAATAGAATGGTCTACCTTCAATCTTCTACCTTCAATACCTATCTTCCACTCTCTATCATCTATCGTCGGTATTTTCTCAAAAAACTATGGCTCAACAAGCAGTTGTCACTAAAAATCGTAACGTCCCACTCGATAAAATTCGTAATGTTGGTATCATTGCCCATATTGATTCGGGTAAAACTACAACAACCGAAAGATTTCTTTTTTATACTGGAAAAAGCTATAAGATTGGCGATATTGATGACGGTGACACCCAGATGGACTGGATGCCTCAAGAGCGTGAGCGAGGAATTACAATCGTCTCTGCCGCAACTACTACATTTTGGAATGGAATAAGAATAAATATAATTGATACCCCCGGCCATGTAGACTTTACAGCTGAAGTTGAAAGATCATTGAGAGTCTTAGATGGTGGAGTTGTCGTCTTTGATGCAGAGGAAGGTGTCCAGAGTCAATCTGAAACTGTTTGGAGACAGGCTGATAAATATAAGGTCCCAAGAATTTGTTTTATTAATAAAATGGATAAACTTGGAGCTAATTTTGAAGCGACAGTCGGTGAAATTGAGGAAAGACTGGGAGCGCATCCGGCGATTATGACTTATCCTATTGGCCAAGAATCGGAGTTTAAAGGTGTTATTGACTTACTTACTTTAAAAGCTAAATACTGGGATCAGGATGAGCAAGGTATAAAATTTACAGTAAAAGATGAGATTCCTGAAGATTTGAAACAAAAAGTTACAGCAGCAAGAGCAAAATTAGTTGAAAAAATTGCTGAAACTGACGATAAATTACTTGATAAATATCTTAATGCAATTGAGATTTCTGTTGATGAGCTCAAAGCGGCTCTTAGAAAAGCTGTCATTGCATATAAGTTGATTCCTATTTACTGTGGAACATCTCTTCGAAATAAGGCTGTACAACCTGTGCTAGATGCAATTGTCGATTATCTCCCCTCTCCCCTTGACCTTAAAGAAATTAAAGGTCATCATCCAAAAACTAATGAGATAGTTGTAAGACAGCTAACGCCTACAGAAAAATTTTCAGCTTTAGCTTTTAAAATTCAACTCGATCCTCATGTCGGAAAAATTACTTATGCAAGAATTTATTCTGGCGTTCTTGACTCAGGTACCTACGTTTACAACGTAAATCGTGATCGTCAAGAGCGAGTTAGTAGATTGCTTTTAATGCATGCAAATAACCGTGAAGAGATAGATAAAGCGTATGCAGGAGAAATCGTTGCATTAGTCGGTCCGAAAGATTCAAAAACCGGCGATACGCTCGCCGATCAATCTGCACCATTAATTCTTGAAAAAATCGTCTTTCCAGAGCCAGTTATATCTTTAGCGATTGAGCCTAAGACAAAAGCTGATCAGGAAAAATTATCCTATACCTTGCAAAGATTGGCCGAAGAAGACCCGACTTTTAAAGTAAAGGTAAACCATGAGACAGGACAAACTATCATGTCAGGAATGGGCGAACTTCACCTTGAAATTTTGGTTGATAGAATGAAAAGGGAAATGGGAATGGATGTAAATGTTGGTAAACCTCAGGTCGCCTACAAAGAGACAGTCGCAAAAGCAGCGTCAGATGTCGAGGTTAAGTATATTAAACAAACTGGAGGCCATGGACAATATGGTCACGTTGTTATTGATATAGAACCATTGCCAAGAAGTTCAGGATTTAAATTTATTAATAAAATTAAAGGTGGGACTATTCCTTCAGAATTTATACCATCAGTTGAAAAAGGAGTGACTGAAGCTCTTGAAAAGGGTGTCTACATGGGTTTTCCAATGACTGACCTACAAGTCTCACTAGTCGACGGAAGCTATCATGATGTTGACTCATCGGATATTGCCTTTAAGATTGCTGGAAGCATGGCTCTGCAAGAAGCGGCAAAGCGGGCCGGTATGATCCTGCTTGAACCAATCATGAAGCTTGAGGTCACAATTCCAGAAAATTTTATGGGAGTTGCAATCGGTGACGTCTCATCAAAAAGAGGAAAAATACTAGGAACAGAAAAAAGAAGCCGAGCAGTCGTAATAAAAAGCTACGTTCCTCTTGCTGAATTATCAGGATATGCAACGACAATCAGATCACTAACAGAAGGCCGAGGGATTTTCTATATGGAACCATCTCACTACGAAGAGGTACCTAAAAATATTGCTCAGGCAATGGCTGAAAAATAGAAGATGGGTAACAGGTGAAGAAGCGGGATCTATCTTCTTATTTCCGTTTTCCTAACTCGCTTCTAAACCCAATTACTAATTTGCGGCTTCAAGTAATGAAAATTTTAGTGTTTTCCGATTCTCATCTCTATCTTCCATTTGATGAAAGGAAATTCAATTTTTTAAAAAGCATCATCGCCTCATGTGATCGAGTCATTATTAACGGAGATTTTTATGATAGCTATATGAATGCTTTTGACGAATTCGTTAATTCATCATGGAGTAGGCTTTTCCCCCTTCTTAAAGCCAGAAAAACTGTTTACATTTATGGCAACCACGATCAAAGAAGTTTTTCTGACAATAGAGTTAGTTTATTTTCTGATATTCAGGCCGAAAGATATAAAATAAAAACCGACAAAAAAACTTACATATTTGAACATGGGCATAAAACAAGGATTACGCCTGATGCTAAATTTAAAATAAGTTGGTCAACTAAACATAATGCAATGATAGTCGTTCATTTTCTACGAAATATAGCTATTAAAATATTCGGTTATTTTGGAGTTTTATTATTATTCAAATACAAAAACAAAATATCTAAAAAAATGATCCGAAATTTTTATAAACCTAAAGATAATGAAATATACATTATTGGCCACAATCATTTTGGAGAGATAGATGAGATAAATCACTATGTTTCAAATGGTGCAATTCTATATGGTTTTGCACAATACTTGACAATAGAAAACGATAAAATCCAACTTCATGAAAAATGGTATTAAATTCTTAAAAATTTTTAGGTGTCACGAGTGAAAAGTGTCTTCGAGAACCGGATTGCGAAATTATGAGCAGAGGCTCGCAGAAGAAAAGAATTCACGAGTGACGGAACCTAAAAAATTTAAAGAATGAGATTGACCCCGCCAAAACGCTGACTTGCTCCCGAGGCCTACGTCCTCGCGTCGCAAGAGCGCGTCTGCAAGGGTTCGCGGGGGATTCTGAGAGATATCCCCCTTGACAGTGAACAAATGTTTACTATAATGAATAGATATGTCTACTGATAAATTAGGTTTGTTAAAAAAATTCTTCAAGAAAAACCGGAGACTTCCCTCTTATTCGGAAATGCTTAAAATATTCGGTTTTTCATCTAAGAACGCTGTATTTAAGCTTATTAATAAGTGGGTTGAGGCTAATTTACTCACAAAAAATGATGGAAAACTGGCGCCAACATCACATTTTTTCGCCCTCCCATTACTTGGGACTATAAAAGCTGGCTACCCCATACTCGCCGAAGAAAATAGAAACTATCTAACTCTTGACGATTATTTAATTGAAGACCCAACGTCTGCATTTCTTCTTAAAGTATCGGGTGATTCCCTCACCGGCGTTGGTATTTTTGAAGGAGATATTGTTGTTATTGAAAAGAAAAAGCAAGCAACGATTGGAGACATAGTCCTTGCGCAGATTGATCATGAGTGGACCTTGAAAATTTTTAGAAAAAATAGATCTTCAAGAATAAGTTATTTGCAGGCTGCCAATCCAAAGTATCCTGATTTTTATCCAAAGGCAAGCCTTGAAATATTTGGAGTTGTGAAAGCTGTCGTTAGAAAATTTAACTAAAGGTTGATTACTTCTTTATTTGATTTTATTTTGTTGACAATTCCATTTTCGGTCGTGGTTGCAACCGTTTGATATTTTTTAATTAAACTTAGCACTATATTTTTATTATCCATATCTAATTCTGAAAAAATATCATCAAGGAGTAGTATGGGACTTTTTCTTTTTTCCTCATGATATTTTAACTCATTGATTTTTAACCAAAAAACTGCCAATCTTTCTTCTGACCTTGATCCAAAAAAATGAATGTTTTTATTATTCTCTCCATCGTCCATCATAATCTTAAAATCATCCTTTTGGGGACCGATAATTGTTCTTCTGATATAAATTTCTTTTTCAAGTGACTGTTTTGCTAGTCCAATAGTAAACTCATTCTTAAGATATTGTATGCTGAAAAGTTTTGAATCTAATTTTTGATTAGTGTTCAGATATTCAATATATTCTTGACGTTTGTAGGTAATATATTCTGCTTCATTTTGAAGATATCGATTCCAAAAGTCAAGTTCTTCAAGGACGTAAATTCCGCGCTGATTTTTTTCTAAAATCTTATTTCTTTTTCTCAAGGCTTGTTCATAATTATTAAGTCTTGTTTTGTACTCTAAGTCAAAAAATGAGATTATTTTATTAAAATAGTCTCGGCGTTGTGAGGGCGATCCTTTGATTATGTCTATCTGCTCTGGAGTAAAAAGGACTACCCCTGGAAGTTCTTTTTTGTAGTTGCTCGGGCTACGTTTGGTTTTATTATCAAAGTATGTTTTTTTTGTTTTTTCATTTTTTTTATCAAGTATTATCTGAAAACTTAGTAAGTTTTTTTCATCTGCAAACACAGAATTAATGTCCATTATATTTTTGTGAAAGCCAATTAATTCCTCCTCTTTTTCTTCACGAAAACCAGTGCCTGTTATTATAAAATGAATGCTTTCAAGTAGATTTGTCTTACCTTTAGAATTTTTACCGATGATTATAGTCGCTTCGGGACTTAACTCAAAATTAAATTTATCGAAGTTTCTAAAATTATGAAGAGATATTTTTTTTAAGATCATTTTTTAGTAGCTTTTTTCTTTAATAAAAATTTTGTTTCAAAAAAAACAGGCATATTGAAAGATATTTTCTTTATCATTATTTCCTCCATCGATGAGAATAATTTTTCCCAATAGTTTTTATAAAACAACGATAGGTTCGAATAATCTGGTCCATGAAAAATATCAAACCAAGCGTTTTCCTTTGTCTGGATTTTATGAACTATATATTTATTTGAAACTCTAATTGTTTCTTTTATGGCTTTTTTAATTTTAGATCTTTCGAGTTTTTGCAATAAATCGATTGTGATAACATGATCAAAAGAATCATTAGAATAAGGAATTTTGGTAATATCACCTAATTTTATATATCTTTTTACTCCTGGGTCTGCCATCTCTAAAGCGAAAGGGGAAAAATCAATCCCGTAAGCGTCAACCCCAAAAAACCTTAGCCATTTTACTAAAATTCCATTTCCGCAGCCGATATCAAGACACTTTTTCGGATTGTAGCGTATTTTTGTCATTAAGGCTCTCATAAAATTAAGAATATTATGAATTGATTTTCCAATTACGGAGTCTATTCTATTTATTCTATTCCCACTTTTGCGTCCTGAATAATAGTCTCTATCATAAAAACTGGAATCAATTCTAAAAGGCATAACAACCGTCCCTTTAAAAGGCTCTCCCTCGATGATGTCCTGAAGATTTTTAATGTCATGGCCAGAAGTAATAATTGCTGTAATTCCAATTTGTTTTGCTAGTTGAGTTGCAATTGGATCAAATGGAATATTTAAACCTGGCGACCATTTATCACCGGTTAATTTTTCCATATCTGCCCAAGTAATCCTTTCAATTGGTTTAGCATCTTTGAATTTCTTTGGGTCTTTATCATAAACTACATCAATATTACTAAGATTAATTATTACATTAGCCTTATAATCACGAGCTAGTATGACCGCATCATAGTCGGTCGACCAACCAGGTTTCCATCCGGCGCCAATTGCAACTGGCTCTATCCAATTGGCAATTTTTTTTTCATAATTTATGACTATCCTCGGATTAGCAATGTCTTGAAATATTGTTCTAAGCAGATGCGCATTAAGTCTTGTTGCATGTATCCCTAGCCAGTCTAAATCTTCGTCAGATAATGTTCCGATTACTTTCTTACCAGAATCCCTGTAATGGCGAGCAATGTTTCCACCACCCGCGATCAGAATGAAGCGCCGACCTTTAATGACTTCCGATCTTATTAATTTATTTAGCTTTGATAAAAATACCGAGTCTACTCCGCCGTTTGGGACTATTAGACTGCCTCCGACTGAGATTACAATTGGTGGTTCTGGTTTTTTTATAAACATTTTTGTCTAAAAAAATCCCCGCCTTAATGCGGGGCTAAATATAGTCTAAATAATCTTATAGGTCATATTCGCCTCTAATTATACCCTACTTACGCCCCTAAATCAACCCGCCTCCAAGGCCAAAAATTGCACTAATCACTCTCACGATCAAAAACGAAGCT
Source organism: Candidatus Roizmanbacteria bacterium GW2011_GWA2_35_19 (assembly GCA_000990565.1). Classification (GTDB taxonomy): domain Bacteria; phylum Patescibacteriota; class Microgenomatia; order UBA1406; family GWC2-37-13; genus GWC2-37-13. The sequence continues at coordinate 13,806 of LBQC01000011.1, forward strand.
GCTAATATGAAAAAGCCAATAATTCCTGTTGTTATTTTTGCCTGGGCTGATTTGATCTTTTCAGGATTACCTTGTGACATCATAAAGTCATACCCTCCTGCAATTAAAACAAATAGAAGTACTACGCCTGCAAGTGGCATTATAAACCCAAGCATTTTAGTCACAAGATCGCCCAATGTATCAATATCTTTAAGAGGCCCTTCAATCGTTGACCCTCCCAAATTTATAGACTGAGCTAAAAATTTTGTATTCATTTAGCAAAAAATAAATTTATAAAGCGAAGTATATAAAAAAAGCTTAAATTAATTAAAAAAACTATTCCCAAACTTATATTTACTTCTTTAAGTATAGCACTTAAAATCCCATTATTATTTAATACCAAGAACGATAAATTAATTTTTAATCCTAATAAATAAAAGACTAATAAAATGATAAAAAACACTGGTATTGCTATAAAGAGATCTTGAAGATCGCGTTTTGAAGAAAACATATTGGATGAAATTGAAAAAATTAAGTATGAAAACAAAAGGTTTAAAAAAAACTTATTTGAAGGAAAAATATTGAAATAAAAAATCAGGCTAATTGTGAACATCCCAAAAATAACCGGGGAGACACCGACTATTATACCTCTTAAAAAATCTCTTTTTGTATATTCGACACTTCCCAATTTAATTTCATTTTTTTCAAAAACTGGAAATATAGAGATTTTTTTTACTGGCAACATCAAGACTAAGGCGGCTAAGAAGTGGCTAATTTCATGGACCAACGTCCCTGGAAGATATATTAAGGCGACCATAGAATAAATCAGATTATTCCTATTGGTAAACTTGTTTAGTATCAAAAATATTTCTTTAAGGACTAATCTTGAAACAAAATAGATGAGGACGAGCTCCAATACTAAAACTATCATGTAAATTTGGTATTAAGACATTTAGGGCAAAAAGTTGTCGAGTTTTTTACTACTTCGTTTTCAAAATCATTACCGCATTTGGGACAATGATATTTTTTGAGATTTACTTTTACCATTTCTGTTTTTTCAACATCAAAAACAAAATTATCTTTATCAAGTCGTACTCTAACTACGTCCCCCGCCTTTGCTTTTCCATTTATTATTAAGTTTGAAATCGGATTTTCCATTAGTTTTTGAATGGCTCGTTTTAGAGGTCGAGCGCCATATATTGGGTCAAATCCTGATTGGACTACTGCTTCTATAACTTCATCAGAATAAAATAATCCCATTTCTTGATCCTCTAACATTTTTGTTAAAGCTTTAAGTTGCAACTTGACGATTTCTGCAATGTGCTCATACTTTAAAGGTTCAAAGACGGTAACTTCATCAAATCGGTTAACTAATTCTGGCTTAAAAAATTTAAGAAGTTCTGCCATTACTTTTTCTTTTATTTCGATAAAGCTATCCTTTGGTTTTTCTACTTTTTCCGTCTTGCTTTCTCCGGTTTTTGATTTTTGATCTGTGGTTTTAATCTTTGATTTTTGAGCTTTGATCTGGTTTTTTATCATTTCTTCCTGTATTAATTTCGTCCCAATATTTGAAGTACAGATAACAACTGTATTTTTGAATGAAACGACATGGCCTCTATTATCGGTCAATCTTCCGTCGTCCAAAATCTGAAGTAAGATATTAAAAATATCAGGATGGGCTTTTTCGATTTCATCAAATAATACAACTGAATATGGCTTCCTACGTACCGCTTCAGTTAGTTTCCCTCCTTCTTCATACCCAACATATCCTGGAGGAGCTCCAAGGAGCTTTGCGACTTCATGTTTCTCCATATACTCTGTCATATCAAATCTGACCATTAGTTCTTCACTTCCAAAAAGAACATCGGCCAAAGTCTTTGCTAATTCGGTTTTACCAACACCCGTTGGACCTAAGAAAACAAAGCTTCCGATTGGTCGACCGGCTGATTTAAGACCAGCGCGCCCACGACGCACCGCCTGTGAAACTGCCGAAACCGCAATTTCTTGATTAATCAATCTTTTATGAATTATATCCTCAAGATGAGCTAAGCGCTCAACTTCGGAAGTTGATATCTTTGAGACTGGGATTCCGGTCCATCGTGATACAATATCTCTGATAATTTCGGGTGTGACACTTGTTGTCGTCTGGCTTTTTTTAAGATTATATTCATCTTTTTTTGTTTTTAAGTCAGAAATCATTTCATCAACTTTACTATTCGTTATTCTAGATTTTATTGCTGATGCCGCCTCATCAATTAAATCAACGGCTTTATCGGGTAAGAAACGATCTCCTACATATCTCTTTGAGAGTTTGACAGCTGCCTCAACTACATCGGCCGGAATTTTTACTCTATGAAATGCTTCGTATTTATCTTTTATCGCTCCAAGCATTTTAATAGCCGCCTCTTCAGTTGGCTCAGGAACTAAAACGGGCTGGAATCTTCGCTCAAGAGCTGGATCTTTTTCTACATATTTTCTGTATTCAGTGAGGGTGGTTGCCCCAATCAACTGAATTTCTCCCCTGGCTAGTGCCGGCTTTAGGAAATTTGAAGCGTCAAGTGACCCCTCTCCTGACGATCCGGCTCCAACAATGTTATGAATTTCGTCAATAAAAAGGATTATCTGACCCTGACTAGCTTTAACTTCCTCAATTAAATCTTTCATTCTTTCTTCAAACTCTCCTCTGTGGCTTGCTCCGGCCAAAATACTCATCAAGTCAAGTTGTAATATTCTTTTGTTTAATAATGGCTCGGGCACTTCTTTAGCTACAATCTTTTCAGCCAATCCTTCAACTATTGCAGTTTTTCCAACTCCGGCCTCACCGACTAGAGATGGATTGTTTTTAGTTCTTCTTGAAAGGATATGGATAACTCTTTCAATTACTTGCGATCTTTCAACTACCGGATCAAGTAATCCTTGTGATGCTTTAGCGGTTAAGTCAATTGTGTATTGTTCAAGGGCTTGCTTTTTCTTTTCGGCCGCTTTTTGATCTTCGGTCAATCCTTCTTTTTTCCCAGTTATTTTTTTATTTAACTCTTCTTTTTTTAACCCTAATTTAGCAAGTACCCGGGCTCCAGCTCCTTCACCTTCTTCGTAAAGAGATAGTAATAAATGCTCTGGAGATATAAATTCAAAACCAAGCTTCCGAGCCGCAACTAGTGAACCATCTAAAATTCGCTTTACTCGGGGTGAAGGCGTCGGGGGCTTAAGTTGAGGTGTTGGATTTCTTTTATAAATATTTGTTAATTCTTGTTCAATTAGTTGGGGTTGGATTTTTAACTCTGTAAAAAAATTGTAAATTTCCGAATCGGAAACCAATCCATGAAGTATGTGTTCGCTGTCAACAAGGTCGCTCCCGAGTTCACGCGCCTTCGTAGTTGCTGTCATAAATACCCTATTTGATCTCTGAGTCAAATGCGTCATGAGATCAAGGCCATTACTAGGAGATAGATTACCTGGCTTGCCAACTGTTTGTCTGTTAGTTTTGGTACCATTTACAGTTTCGGTTTTTTTTGTATCCGTTTTTAAATCTTGTGATTTATCTACGTTTTTATCTTTACTATCAACCTTTGCACTTTGCTCACCTTGAGAAGCAGGAGTTTGACTTTGCCCGCTAGCTGGTTGATTGGTTTTTGGTTCTATCACCCGAGGTGCCTGCGTTGGTATATTCTGAGGTTGAACAGGGCTTGGCGGATTTGTATTAATCACTCCCGGAGTGGGAGCAGTGACCTGCCCATTATTGGGAGTTGTATTTTGGTTACCTTTTTTTATAAAATCAAAGAAGTCGGACATAATTTTCATTATATGAAAAAAACAATCATTCCCACTACTGTCCCATTGTCTGATTCAAAAAATTCAACTTTAACTGAGTCTGATAAAAGTACTTATAACCAAGCTCTTTCACTTACACCATATGAAGATGAAAATTTTAGCTTTGATTACAATCCTATTACTAATCAGATTGTTGTCAGGGAAAAAACATTACAGGGCAAAGATGAATTTAATAAATGGGTAGCTTCAAAAGGATTACCTGAACTTATCAATAATACACAATTCGTTTCTTTTACTAATTCATCGGGGGAATCGCTCTCCCCAACCACTGAATTTAACCCTGTAATTGATTTCTTAAATATTTTTATAAATTTTGGTCGCGGATCAGATCAATCTACGAATTTTAGTCCAGAAGTACCACTTCAAAATCAGTCGCAAAATACTAATCCACAAGGATTCACTTACTATGCTCAATGTGATAGTGAATATGCTGAGCTGCCACTTCCCTCGGGATGTAATAATTGTAATGCGGGATGTGGGCCAACAACTGTTGCCATGATTGCTACTTCATATTTAGGACAAAGTTATAATCCACAAACAATTATTGGAAAATATCAAGCGCTAGGTTATGAATTAAGTTGCGCCGGATCAAGTTATGCAGATGCTAAATCGCTTCTTGAAAGCCTAGGTTTAAAAACCACTGATTATTTAGTTTTTAATTACGAGCCTGCTGACACCATCACGTCCGATTTGAAAAAATTTATAGATGCGGGATGGACATTTTTCACACTTGCTAACTTCACAGATACGGGTGGAGGTCATTATTTCTGGGTTACCGATATTGATAACCAGGGAAATGTATGGGCATACGACCCCTTTTATGGCCGATTTCAAGCGCCGCCTTATAATGAAAACGATCGTTATCCATTCCCTAAATATCGATTAGCATTTGGGGTAAAAAAATAAAATATGCCGCAACCTAATATAAAAGTGTATTTACTAGTATCTGGCTTATTAATTGTGCTTTTTTTAGTAGTCACCTTCGTGCCCTTCGGAAAAAAAACCATCAATAAAGTAAATAAATACTCTCCTATCCCAACTACCGTTGAAGTAAATCCCCCAAGATTTAAGAATCACAACCCCTTTCGATACGGGATTATTCCGGATTGATTTTGATTACTCGGAAGATAAATTCCTTGTATCGATAAATGAACCTAGGAAAGATAATTTGAAACAATTTGAAGACTGGAAACGAAATAATTATCCAGCTATTCCAATCAATCAGTTTATTTTCAACTAAAATTCCTCTACAATCAATTTATGGCTCACATTTTCAAAAAAGCTTTTGATTTTGCTAAAAAAATAATTTTAGTCTCGGCCGTATATTTTTTGGTAATGAATCTATTTCTTCATTTTATTACAAATGACAAGTCAGCTATAAAACCAACATCCAATGTCATTAAGAATAATAGAAGCGAGATTTATAAGGCTATAAATGACAAAAAACTAAATTCAACCCAAGAGGGTAAAATCATGATTGCTATATACCGATCAACTATGTGCGGTATGATTGGAGAAGCTTGTACTAATAATCCAGATGATGGAGAAAAAAATTTTAATAAAAGCATATCCGGCTTTATTTCAAAATTACTGATTGCTCCTTTTGTCAATCCGCCTGCCTCAGGTATTCAGTGGGCATATTCAGGACTACAATCAGCTGGTTTTATTCCGAAAGCAATTGCCGCTGAGGGAATAGGTTTTGCATCTATTAAGCCTTTTGCTAATCTTTGGAAGATCTTCAGAGATGTTGCTTACATGGTATTGGTTATAGTACTTATTGCAATTGGCTTTATGGTTATGTTCCGCATGAAGATGAATCCTCAAACGGTTATATCTGTGGAAAATGCCCTACCCAAAATTGTTGTATCAATGATATTGATTACTTTTTCTTTTGCAATCGCAGGACTACTCATTGATCTAATGTACATAATGATCATTTTAATTATCTCTATGCTAAGCAATAATAATACTTACTTTAATGCCACAAGTTTTCAGAACGAATATATATCGGCAGGATTTACCCATTTATTTACTGATGTGGCCGCGAGGAATAATCTTCTAACTGGAGGTATGTTCACGGCGTTAGCGGATTCACTCATTGGCCTTTTTCCACCTATTGTAACCTATTTTATTAGGGGGGTTATTGGATTTGTCTTGGTTGTAATACTTAATAACACGTTAAGTATGAATATTTTAGGCCCTATCACAGGTGGACTTAATAATGCTAGTCTTGTTGGCACTGGATTAGGCTCTCTTCCTCAGATTTTAGGAATACCTATAAGTATATTGGCTATGTTTGTTATTTTCTTAATAGGATCAACCGCTGGTTTTAGTTTAATTATGTATATTCTCTTAATTGGTACTTTTATACTGCTTGTTTTCAGAATATTTGCTTTACTTTTTACTTCTTATTTAAAATTAATTTTGTTGATCGTAATTTCTCCATTTTTGTTAATATTTGAGGCAATCCCAGGTAAAAACATATTTTCTTCTTGGATAAAAAATATCATTGGTAATTTAATCGCTTTCCCAATTACAATTGCGATTTTCTTAATTGGGTACATTATAGTAAATTCTTCTGTCCCTGCTGGGTATACTGATATGAGACTTCCATATCTATTTGGCATTGAATCAAATTCTTTTAAAATATTAATTGGGCTCGGACTCATAATATTGATACCCGATCTTGTAAAAGTAACAAAAGAGGCACTTGGTATAAAAGACATGCCGATAAGTATAGGGGTTGGTACATTCTTTGGCGGAGCTGCCGCAGTCGGTGGAGGCATTATGGGAGGTATGGGACAATTTGGTAGTGCATCTTTAGCATTAGGTGCCATGGGACCTACGGGCGTGTTTTCAGGATTAGGTAAAAAGGTTGGATTTGTAAGAAAATTATATGGTGGTCCTGAAGCTTACGAAAAAGCTGCAAAAGAAAGAACAGGAGAAGCTAAATAGCTTTGTTTATCTTAAAAATTTAAAAAGATATTTATAGAAACCCTGGAAGACTCAAAATATTGACTCCAATTAAACGAAGAATAAATACCGAAAATATTATTAACATGAGCCCCATAATACAACTCGTAATCATCTCTTGGGCTTTTTTGAGCTTCTCTGGATTACCTTGTGATGACTGCATCAGAAAGGCAGCATAGATTATGCAAAGCAAAGCCAATCCGCCAGCAAGACCAATCCCCCAGCCGAAAATAGTCTCCCCGATGAACCTATCAAGACTCCCTTGTACACAACCTAAGGCCGACCAGACCCCTCCTCCATTAATACATGACAAACATTCTGATTTGCCATTAGTTTGATTTTCACAAAAAGCCTTGAAAGCTTCAATAGGTCCTGGAGTAATTGAAGTTGAAATTTCACATCTGCAGTTGATGTCTGCCGGATCAATGTTTGGAGGATAAGGAGACCCAACTTGACAAGCTACTAACATTTGATTTTGAAGTTCAACTAGTGGATCAGACACCCCTTTCGATATATTTTTATAGACTCCAAAAATTAAATCCGTCATTACTTTAAAAGGAGCACCTAAATCGGGAGCCCGAAGCCCTTCAAAGTCTATCGGAGCACAGCACTTATTAGTCTTAATATCTCCAGCTACGCCGCAGTTGACGCCTGGTACTAAAAAATACGATTGTTGAGCGCTGACATTAATATTTGATGCAAATAAAAACAAAACTAAGCAAAATATGAAGATATATATCTTATTCATTATATTTTAATATTATCAGATTAATTATTTTTTCTTTCCCTCAGATTCTTCAAGAGACTTTTTAATATACTGCCATAAAACAAACATTATGGCTAATGGTAAAATATCATTTATCAAATCAAATGCCATTGCCTTAAAGTCTCCTCCGAATTCTTTTCTTAATTTAGCGGAGTTATATTTATAATCAATTTTCCTCTTGGTAAATGGCGTTTTAAATGGTTTTTTTGTTATGGGGTTAATTATCCAAATATTCTCGCGTTCACCACCTATATATCTTCCTTCTTCTACAGATACTTGTTGCAAGTTGTAAGCATTTTTTGGAAGAAGTCTATATTTTTCTAAAGCTACACAGAAATTATCTATATCTCTTGAGTCCCATTCCCATACAGATCCCGATCTTCCAGCATATTCGGCAGCCATAGAATTTTTTCTACCCATTCCAAAAAGTCCGAATAAAGGCTTGGCTACTGTGTCTTTTTTAAAATATTGAATTACTGCGCTAGCGATTTTGTAAATGTATGGAAAGTCGCCAAAATCACCTGTTCCATGTACTTGATTTATTGAACTCTGGGCTTTTTGCAGATATTCAATAATAGGAGTAAAGTCATTTTTTCCAGAAACTGCGATTTTATTTAAAAGTCTTGGCATCTCGATAATCCATGGAATGACATTGGTTTCAATATTTCCCGTGTCTCCAAGAGCCCGAGCGATCATACGAGGCCCCGTTCCCCGGAAAGCCATTAGACTTAAATCTGTGTCTTCAAGTCCGAATGTGAATGTGTAATCTCTTATTTCTTCAGCTCCTTTTCCATCTAAAAATCCATTGCTAAGCTTTGCTCTTATTAACTTATTCAATGCTACAACCTCATTAATCCTCTCTTCTGTGATTACGCGGGTCCCATTTTCATTAGTTCCTTTAACACTTAATAAAAGCTTCCTGATAGTGTTTTCATCTAGCTTATATAAGACATTATCAGTCATCACATCATTTAATCTTAATTTTTTTGGGTCAAATCTTAGCCCGTCTCTAATCTGCAGGCTTATTTCTCTTCTTAATAACATTTCGGCAAACCCCAAATCTTTTATTACTTCATTAAAAGTATCTCTTTCTTTACCGACTTCTGTTTTAAAAATATTTTTTTCCTTCGCTAATTCATATATTTCCTGCCAGCGGCTTTTACCGTCCTTTGTAAATCTATTTCTTGTCATTCTTAAGAATTTCGATGGAAATTTTGCCGCCGCATAATGAGCAAGAAGATTTTCCATAAATATATTGGACGTTTCAAGCGCAACTTGCTCATCAAAAGATTTTACCTCCCAACCCTCCCCTCGTGAAAGACTACCTTCCCCTTTTATGTGTCCTAGGGCTTTTGCTTCTCCCATTTTTCCTAATTTAGCTAAATAATTATTTAGGTCCGCTTCTGTAAAATTTTTTGGGTCCCCATCATAAAAGTATCTTTTGAAGATATATCTAAAAAGATCTTTTCTTTCTTTTACCTGGTCAGGGGCTGTTTTATTTGTTGCCTTAAGGAAGTCTGCCCCAGCCTGCTTAGTATTAATAAAGTTAAATATCGCCTCATATCCGATCGCTTCCATTGCCTTGAAGGTCTCAGGGACATTAATAGTTCCGTCGGCATCATTGACAAAGTGCCCTTCAAGAGAGTATTTCATTCTCCATCCTTTTCGTTTGGCAGGCCCACCAACGTTACCAATGTCCATCAAAACATCGGCAAATAGTTTTTTCGGTAGATCTCCCCTTCCAACACTACCCTTTCCAGATTTAAAAGACTCCATATAGCGAGCCATGTTTTTAAACATCTGATTATGATCCCAAGTCGCTTTCCCATCCCCTCCAATTGGCATAAAGTAAAACATCGGCCAAAGATGCTCACCTTGCCACCGTAGACCTACATGAAGTGGATTAAATACTGTCAAAGCACCAGCGTCATTGGTCCCGTAGGAAGCAAAGAGCCCAGTACCATTGACATCGACCGGATCGGCATAAGCGCTTTTTTCGGGCTCCGTAAGTAACATTCCTCGAGCCATACCAACCGCACTGTTTACAGAATGCCTAATCCTTTCAATCGGCTCATCTGGATATAGAGCTCTCATTTTTGCGATTACCTCATTTTCAAGTGTGGTATTAACCATTTCAAGTTCATTGGTGAATTGATTAGTTCGGTGCTTCCAGTCGATGCTAGCAAAGTCTGCTTCAAGCATCTTGTCATAAAGGTGATATGCCTGAATTGTCATCGGACCGTCTGGAAGCATCATGATTTCATCAATATCGGTTCCCTTCAAGCTCTCGGCGTAATGCGAAAGTTGGGAATAAAAACCTTCTTTTCCCGGCGGATGATTAAACATAGCCCTAACGTTGTGGAGAAATTCCATCTTATGGATCGTATGATCCATATTAACGTTAAGATTAAGAAGGAACTCACTCAGCTTTACTTCTTTAGGATATGGAAGAGGTTTTAGTCTTGGGTTTGGCTTGCCGTCAAACTCATCAATAACATTGTGTTGTTCGGCGAATTGAAAAAGTTTAATGTTCTTGACTAGATCATATAGTGGATTGTCTTCTGAGTCTCCTGCTTTTTCTATTTCAGTTAACCTTGTATATAACTTATTGATAGCTGCTTGGATTTTATGTTTTATCGGTTCAGGACCATGAAAAATATCTTCTTTGACGATTTCATCGTAAAACTTATCAGGTGTTTTCTGCTGTAATTCAAGGAATAACTGGTTGACTACGGCCCCCATTTCTAATCCTATTTCATTTGAAATTGAGATTCTAAACTGTTTATCGACTTCCATATTTAACTCCGCTTCGCTTTTTACTTGGTTACTTCTTTGGTAATAATCCTTTAGTTTGTTAGTAATTTCAAGCCGTTTTACGCCATTCTTATTAGCCAATTCTGCTATATGATTTATAAATTTTTCTGGTGTATATAGAGTCTCTAAAAATTTTAATTGCTCTCCGGTAAATCTTCTACCTAGATATTGACCTTTGTCTTCAATCCATACCTGTTCATCAAAGTCTTTCGGTCTACCCCGATCAAATTGTTCGTTGTCCTGATCTTGCGCTTGCACTTTAGGTTCATATTTTGCCTTTATCTCATCTTGGGTTTTACCAAAATCCGTCGAGTTATTTTTCAATATGTCAACCACTTCTTTCCCAGCTTCGGGGATATCATTTACAAGTGATTTGACCGCCTTATCGAAACTACTTTCCTCTTGACCTTCTGAAGATATAATAATAGGCTCTCCTCCTCCTATCCACTTGCCCAACCTGTCTTCAATCGAAACTATCGTCGCATCACTTAATCGACCATTAGCAATATCACCCGCTAACTTTTGGACCATGGTCTGAACTTTCTTATCACCTATATCAATTCCCTTGTTAATTACTTCATTTACTTCCAATATTGTTTTTTTTACTTCTTTCGCTTTTTCTTTTAGCTCGTCCTGTTTATCTGCTTTGTCAAAATAACTAGTGGCTTCATGGGCTTGTTGTTGAGTATTTTTTAACTTATCTAGGGCTTTTTTCTTAAAATCTTCTTTCATCTTTGCTTGTTCTTCTGGGTTTCGCTCCTGTTCTATTTTTACCCACTCTGATGCCATGTCGGCTTGAATTTGCTTTATCAACACATCAACTGCCTCACGGGCCTGTTGCTCCATGTTTTTTTGGGTTTTACCATTCGCAGCTTCCGCGTCACCTGGATTCATATAAATATCACTTTATCAAAAAAACGGAAGCTAAACAACTTTTATTTTCGATAAATATGAAGCTTGAAGAAGGGTGTTGAAACATGTTAAGAGGGTAGAAGTGGAATAATGCTTTCTACTAACTTCAAACGCCAAATTTCTTAACCCGCTTCCAAACCCATTTTCTATTTATTATTTCTTAACCGAGATCACTAATCTTCTGTCTTTCCCCTCACCTGTTGATTCAGAAGTCAGGTCTGGGTGATTTTTAGTGACATATTCATGGATAAGTTTTCTTTCATATGATGAAAGTCCTCTTATCTCAACCGGCTCCTGAGATGAGACAGCACGACTCGCATAATCAGATGCCATTGACTCAAGTCTTTCTTTTTGTTTTTCACGATAATCATTTACATTAACCAAAATATTTGTCGCTTCACCAAAAGATTTATAAAAAATTACTTCTAATATTTTTTGAATCGCGCGGATTGTTTCACCATGACGACCGATTACGGTCGAAGCCTCTTCATCGGCTTTAACTATAACTTGATACACACCTTCCTCTTCAGTGACTTCAACCTCAAATTTATTAATCATCTTACCTAGTAGCGCTTCCACCTCAGTTTTTATTGTCTGTGATTTATCCATATTTATTTAAATTCTAAATTATAAATTCTAAGATCCAAACTTGCTTGCGCAAGCAAGTAATTTCTATATCTAAATTATAAACAGTTTTGTTTAGAATTTTAGATTTGAATATTATTTAGTTATTTGAATTTCTGATTTAGATTTTTTACTTTGCTGGTATTGAATTATGCTGAAAAGTGAAAATACATTCCAGTATAAAGATAAGCCAACTGGAAGAGTGAAAGCAAACCATCCGATCATAACAGGAAATAAATATTTCATTTGCGTGCTCATTGCTTTTTGAAAATCAGCCGAATTATCCTCTTTACCACCTATATTTTGCTTGCCCGCCGTAGCGTGAGCGGAGGAGGGTGGCATTGTTGCTTGAGCCTGTAAATATTGAAGAAGACCGGTGACTACTGGAACTAAATAATAAATCCACATTCCGGCGTTTTTCGGTGTTTTTGTTAAATCAAAACCAAAAAACCAACTATCAAGCGATGCTATTTTAAGCATCGGTGAATATAAAACCTGATTAATCTGCGAAATGGCTTTTGTACCATTAACCAAAAAGAGTGAAAGCGTATTATAAAGAGCTATAAAAACCGGAATTTGGATTATCATAAAAAGACATCCAGAAGTTGGATTTATCCCCGCCTGCTGATATAGCTTCATCTGCTCGGCTTGGAGTTGCTTTTTGTCATCCTTATGCTTTTCAGACAATTTATCAAGATGAGGTTTTAAATCCGCCATCTTTTTCGAAGTCTCCATCTGTTTCTTAAAGAAAGGATTGAAAAGTCCACGGATGATCATCGTTAATCCAATGATTGCAAACCCAAAGGCACCAGGAAGCTTTATAAACAAAAAAGACTTATACAATAGAACCAATAGATTTAATATTGGAAAAACAAAAACAGAATTAAAAAATGAGGGATTTAACATAAATTTAAAATATCAAATTACAAATCCACAATTGAATTATCAATCACAAACCTGCCTGCCGGCAGGCAGGTGTTTTAATATTTAAAATTAATTATTTGTTATTCAATTGTTATTTATTATTTGACATTTGTAATTTAGACGGTTATTCTCTTTCTTCCCTTTCCCATTCTCCTTTTGATGACGTCTCTTCCTTTTTTACTTTTCATCCTGACTAGGAATCCGTGTTTTCTTCCTCTTTTTGCCTTTTTTGGCTGCCATGTCCTTTTCATAATTTGAAAATGGAAAACAGGTATAGATGCGGGTTAAGTAAGTGGAATACGGAAAGCTGACCATTTCCAACTTCTTATATCTATTCTCCTAACTCGCTTCCAAACCCAACTTCTAATATTGAATGTTTATCTCCTTTAAACACCTTCCAGATATAAAAGTCGGCTAACCGATGCCATAAAAATTCATATACTAATCCTAAAGCTTTTGAAAACTGATACGAATCCATGAATTTAATATACTTTTTCTTTGTTATTTTCAATTCTTTATTCAGCCTATTCAATTTGTCATTTCGAGCCAAAAGCGAGAAATCTAGCGAAGCGTTATCTCTTTTATTTACGCTCACTTCGTTCGCTGGATTTCTCATGGAACCTGTCCTGAGAGAAATCGAAGGATTCGAAATGACTGAGGTGCGATTCATTTTAATAAATCTCCCCACATTCCACACTTTATTAACAAAATTCCTCATCCCTGTGACTTTTTCTTCACCAAGAGGTACGTTCCCGCCGGTACCTATTCCAAATATTAACGACGCGCGAAATGCATCCGCCCCATATTTATTAACCAAGTCGATTGGATTAATTACATTTCCTTTACTCTTGCTCATTTTTTGACCTTTTGAATCAACCACTTTAGACCAGAGATAGACATCTTTAAAAGGAATCTGTTTTTTTTGATAAAGAGAAAACATGATCATTCTGGAAACCCAAAAAGGTAAAATGTCAGATAACGTCCCCATTACGTCAGTTGGAAATCTAGTCTTATATTCTTCTTCTTTCAAGGTGACCAAGGGCCATTGACCGGAAGAAAACCACGTGTCGAAAGTGTCTGTTTCCTGAATCCAATCCCGACCATCTTCTGGTTCATTAACTGAAACTACGTAATCAACTTTTTCCTCTTTATATAAAGGTACGGTAATTTGTTGTAGTCCTAATTTAATCTCATCTAAACTATGACCCTCACTTAAAAATTGGGCAATAGTCCCCCCTTTTTTAAATTCTCCTTTTTTATTAATAAAACTGAGCCAAATTTTATCTTCATTTCCATTAATCCTGTACCAGACAGGTATCCTAATTCCCCATGCAATCTGGCGGCTAATTGGCCAATCGTGCATTACTTTTAACCACTGTAAAACTTGCTTTTTATAACGCTTTGGATAAAATTTTATTTTTTCATCTTCAATTATTTTTATTACCGGTTTTTTTAGCCCCTCAACTTTGATAAACCAATTGGGAATTATCGTCGGCTCGAGATCTCGACCGCATTTATAACATACAGTCACTGCATGAGTATATTCATTATCGATTTTTTCAATTAGCCCTTTTGCTTTCAAGTCGGCAACTATTTTTTCTCTTGCCACTTTTACTTTAAGCCCTACATATGGTCCGGTTAATTCATTTAGTCGCCCATCAATGTTAATTATTTTTTTTATTTCTAAATTATGCCTCTTCCCGGCTTCAAAATCATTCGGGTCATGGGCGGGGGTAATTTTTACAACCCCAGTCCCAAATTTCATATCAACCATCGTATCTGCAATAACCTTTATATTGAATTTACCCAATAATCCCGTGACTTCAACCGTCTGGCCCACCCATTTTTTATACCGCTTATCTTTTGGGTGAACAGCAATTGCTGTATCTCCAAATTTCGTCTCCGGCCTAACGGTCGCAAGCGTAAATGGCCCGTACTTTAAGTAATAGAGAGGGTCTTTTCTTTCAACATGTACGCTTTCAAGTTCAGATAATGAAGTGCCACAATGAGGGCAATAATTTACTATGTATTCATCTTTATATATATACCCTTCTTTCTCCATTTTCACAAAAGTTTGTATAACGGTTTCAAGCACATGTTTATCAAGGGTAAAAACGCTTCTCTCCCAATCAGCCAAAAACCCAAGTTTTTTAAACTGGCTATAAATTAGCCCAGAATTATCTTTTACAAATTGATAAATATTGTCATATAGCTCTTGCCTGTTAAAATTAAATCTTGATTTACCCTGTTTTGCTAGATGTTTTTCGTATACAAACTGAGTTTCAAAACCGGCGTGGTCTGTACCAGGTACCCAAAGACTGGCAAAACCCATTAATCTTTTGTAGCGAATAAGTATGTCTTCAATCGTATACATTCCATGCCCAGCGTGAAGTGACGCGTTAGCATTAGGAGGTGGCATCAGAATAGTAAAAGGCTTGCCAACTTTTGCTGAAAAAAGACCTTTTTTCTCCCACTCTCTATATATATTTTCTTCAAATAATCCGGGTTGGTATTTTGAATCCATTATTATTAAACTCTAAATTCTAAATTCGAAGTTCCAAATAAACCTCAAATTCTAAGCACTAAATAACAAAAATTTAGTATTTATGATTTAGAAATTATTTGGATCTTAGGGTTTAGTATTTAGAATTTATCCAATATTATATAATATTTTCTTATGGACTGGATTTTAGTTTCTCTTAAATGGTATATATATATTTTTGCAATTGGTCTTGTTTTTCTACCATTAACAAAAAAAATATTTAGCAAGTTTTCCGTTGACTTAGGTTATCCTTTTGCTAAAGTCTTCGCAATTCTTCTCGTCAGCTATGCTAAAATACATTTCACTTCTCACAATCTTCTTTTTATTGTGATTGAGGAAGTGTTATTTTTAGCTTCTTTATTATTTTGGGTATTTGTAAGATCTCAGGAGCCATCTATCCGGAGTTTAGAGAAATTTATGGATTTTGGATTTATGAATTCGATTCTGCGTAGCGACTATTTCCCACCGCTTGATATTTGGTATACACCTCTTCCTATAAATTACTATTACTTTGGCCATTTAACCGGGTCGATGTTAATTAAACTGACAAATGTCATTCCTTCCATTGGGTATAACTTAATACTGGCTAATATATTTGCGCTCAGTGTCACTCAGATATTTTCGATAGTTGCAAATATTATTTCAAAGTATTCTCCCAAAGTAAAAACTTTATCGCTGATTTTAGTTGCAACACTAGGCACTTATATTGTTAACCTCGGTGGCAATCTCCACACAATTTATCTTTTTACAAAAGGCTATCCGAATGATACGCCAGTTCCTTTTTGGCAGATATTTTCAAAATATAATCCAGCATCTTATTGGTACCCTAATGCCACTCGATTTATTCCTTATACAATCCATGAATTTCCATCTTATTCATACGTCGTTGCCGACCTTCATGGACACGTCTTTGATATACCATTCGTCCTTCTTACATTGGCTATTTTGTTTTTAATTTTCACAGGTGATTTTTTGTCATCCCGCCTTGGGCGGGATCCAGCGAAGCGTAATTATGCGTTCCCTTCGGTCACTAGATTCCTCGCGAAACTCGGAATGACAAAAGGGATCGGAGTCATATTTTTAGGTTTTCTTACTGCAATTCACTATATGACCAATGCTTTTGATGGACCAATATATATACTGCTTATTCTCGCTTTATTTTTTTATATTTATAGAATTTCTGTTGGTTTTTTTGTAAATGCAATTTTATTGATATTTTCTTTTATACTTTTTTCTTTTCCTTTTTCTTCCCATTTTTCTCCTTTCGTTTCGGGTATTGGAGTTAATTGTGCTCCGGATTTCTTAGTTAATATGGCTAAGCTTGGCCCTTTTATTTTTGAAAAAGGGAACTGCCAGATTTCACCTATTTGGATGATGGCTGTGCTCTGGGGATTCTTTTGGATCAGCTTCATATTACTATTCATTGCAAACAAAATAATTAAACCAACCACTAATCACCAATCGCAAATCACCAAATTCTTATTTATGGTATTCTCTTTTGGTACTTTTCTGGTCATCATCCCTGAATTCTTTTATATAAAAGATATCTATCCTCAACATTTCCGGGCTAATACCATGTTTAAGTTGGGGTACCAATCCTTTATGATGATGGGAATATCATCGGTAGTTACTTTTTTTATAATTAAGTCAAAGAAAAATATTATTCTTTCTATATTAACAGGCGTTTGGATCTTTTTTGCTTTTTTTATTGTAGTCTATCCATTTTTTTCTATTCCATCTTACTATGGATTGCTTGACAAAAAACCCCAGATAGATGGGGCTAGCTGGCTAAATACCGACTTTCCAGAAGATAAGGAGATTATCGACTATTTGAATAAGAATGAAAAAAAGCAACCAGTTATTCTAGAGGCACAGGGCGACTCATACACTGATTACGAAAGGATCTCAGCATATACCGGATTTCCGACTGTGGCCGGCTGGTGGGTCCATGAATGGCTATGGCGCGGATCATCAGAGGTGGTTGGAGAAAGAATACCTGAAGTGGTTACCCTATATGAGTCGAAAGATCTGAGCGAAACTCGAAAATTAGTTGAAAAATACGATATTAAATATGTGATAGTCTCTCGATTGGAACGCCAAAAATACCTAAATTTGTATGATAAAAAATGGCTAGAAATTGGGAAATTAATTTTCAAGTCATCTAATGGGTTTGGGGCTTTGTATCAAGTTAATTAGCTACACAAAAAAATCAACCCAATGGGGTTGACAAAAAATATTTTTTTTGCTAACGTATTCACTAGAGCATTACTACTCGTCGTTCCCTAATATACGAGCGGTAGTGATGCTCTA
>LBQC01000012.1 GCA_000990565.1 Candidatus Roizmanbacteria bacterium GW2011_GWA2_35_19
CGCTCCAAATTATCACAACTCCCAGCCTTCAGGATGATTTTTATACCAAATTAGAAGTGATTTGACTGAGTCTTCTACTGTTTTTTCTGGTGACCAATTTAATATCTTTTTTGCCTTATCAATGGTTGCTATTAATTTCGGCGCCTCACCTGATCGAGGATTTTTATCCTGCTCAATATTAAATTTTTTTCCGGTAAGTTCCTGCACTTTATTTACTATTTCAAGGACTGAATTACCTGTTCCTGTTCCCAGATTGATTATTTCACTATTTCCTCCATTTATTAGATAATCAACTGCCTTCATGTGGGCGGCATTTAGATCAAGGACATTTACATAATCACGAATTGGAGATCCGTCAGGTGTCTCCATTTTTTGGTAGGTCAAATAAAAGGGAACGATCCCAAGAGCAGCCCGGACTGCATTTTCAGTCAAATGAGTCGATGGATTTTTTGAATATCCGAGAGCTCCATCAGTTGACGCTCCAGAAACATTAAAATATCTGAAGATTAAATATTTCATTCCCTTAATATCGCCATACCAACGGATTATTTTTTCCGCTTGTAGCTTTGATTCGCCATACACATTGTTTGGATCAGTAGGATGATTTTCGTCGATTGGGACTTGCCTTGCTTCACCATACACCGCACAAGTTGATGAAAACACGATTTTATTGATATTAAATTTAAGAAGTGATTCGACTAAATTCAGCGTCGAGTTTGGATTATTATTAAAATATTTATATGGATCCTTCATTGACTCATCAACAACGCACGATGCGGCATAATGAACTACCGCATTTATATCTTTTTCCTTTGAAAGAATAGGGGAGAGGTCGCTCTTTAAATCAGCTTCATAAAAGCGAAATTTTTTATCGTCATATCTTTTTTTAAGCAATTCAACAGGCCCACGATACCCCGTCTGATAATTATCGATTCCGACTACTTCGTAACCCGCACTTAGAAAAAGATCAGCAGCAATTGAGCCGATATACCCAGCGACTCCCGTTATTAAAATCTTGTTCATATACTATTCTATCAATCTCAAATGTTAAATGTCAAAACTCAAATATACATCGATAAATAAAAAAATCTTTAAACTTTGATATTTAAGTTGTAGTTTTGAGATTTGAGCTTTGAGATTTGAGTTTGTGAAATGGGTGCCAGTGAAGCCTTCCTTCAGCAAAAAATATTCCTCCAAAAACTAATACTGATCCTGCTATAAAAAATATATTTGGATATTCGTGAAGTAGGGGGATCGCTATTATAATTGCAACAACTGGATCAATGTAAGTAAACATTCCCACTTCTGATGCTTTTATTTTGGAGATTCCATAATAAAATAATAAATACGCAAGAGCTGAGGATAGGAAAACTCCAAAAACAATTCCTAAAATTCCATTATTATTTAACTGGGAGAATTCCCATATTCTTAATTCTTTTATCATAAGTGGAAAAAAAGTTAATGCTCCGAATATAAATGAAATAAATGTCGCCTGATAAGGGTTGACTTTTTTCAACGTGTCTTTACTAATAATTGTTTGCATCACAGTGCCAAATGTTGCAATTAGAAAAAATATATTTCCCTCTATTTCTCCAAAGTCGACCCTTTTTCCCTCCAAAAATATCGGTGAAAGAATAATAATAAGAACTCCAATTAAGGCGGTGAGCATACCGAATAGTATTTTTGCTTTTGGTCTTTCTCTCAAAAATAAAATGGATAACAAGTAAATAAATATCGGTCCGGATGAGGCAATTATTGGAGCATTAATGCTCGTTGTCTTCGGTAATCCTAAAAAAAAGAAAGAGATATTTATGGTTATTCCAAAAACACCTACTAATAAAACTTCAAGTAGTTCTTGAAAATTGATTTTTTTCCAAAATAATTTTATAAATGGTAAAAATAAAACTGCTGCAAAAGAAAATCTTATAAAAGCCAATGTAAAGGGGGGGATGTTGGTCAGCGCCAGCTTAAAGATCGGCGAGGCAGCGCCCCAAACAAGGTTAGCAATAATTAAAGCAAGTATTGGATTCATAGTTAAGTCTAAAGTCCTTAAAGTTTATAAAGTCTTTAAAGTCAAACCCCTGTACGTATTTCTTTATGGACTTTACAGACTTTCGACTTTATGGACTACTTTTATCAGATTTATGATCGAGGTAAACTATTAATTCTCCAATAATCCCCGTCATTCCGATTTGAATTCCAATAATTATAAGCAATATTCCAAGCCATAGAAGTGGTCGAGTTACAAGCAAAACACCAAAAAATAATCTCTCAATGGTTAAATATAATGAGATTAGAAAGCCGACTAAAAATACACCACTACCAATCGTTCCAAAGAAGTGGAGTGGTCTTTCGGCAAATTTGTATAGAAAAAAAGCCGTTAAAGTATCAAGTAATCCGGTAAAGAGCTTGCTCGGACCGAACTTTGTCTTTCCGTAAATTCTAGGATTGTTTTTCACATTTATTTCTGTCACCTTATATCCATTATAAAACACGGCGAGGGGAAAAAAACGGAAGTTATTCCCATAGAAAGTAAAACCCCCAAGAACTTTTTTTCTAAAAACTTTGTAACCACAATTAATATCAGTATATGGAGAATGAAGAAACTCTCGCAAAAACCAAGCAACAATTTTTGAATAGAATTTTACCAGTAGGTTATCATTTCTTTTCCCTCTTATTCCGTTCACAAAATCATGTCCGTCTTTAATTTTCTCAAGGAATCGTGGTAAATCTGAGGGGTCATCTTGTAAATCTGCGTCCATAAAAACGATAGTTTCCCCCTTGGCGTTTTCTACTCCGGTTTTTAACCCCTGCCCCTTCCCTAACTTTTTTTTATGAGTAAAGTAGTATAGATTTTGAGATTTGAGTTGTAGATTTGACATTTGACATTTGAGATTTGAGATTGTATTGTCAGTGGATCCATCATCAACCAAAATTATTTCGTAGTCTTTTTCCATCAAATGCAGTTGACTAGTTAATTGCATTATTAATATTGGTAGATTTTCCTTTTCATTATGAAAGGGAATTATAATTGATAGCATATTAAGAAAATTTCTAATTAACTTAATTAATCTAAATAAATCCTAAGTCCCAATTGGTCTTTGGGTATTGTTTAGGTCAATTAGAATAATTAAATCAATTAAAGTACTTTTTTGTACACTTCTATACTTTCTCCATCTCTATTGTCAGAGTATATCATCTGAAAGTTGCGGTCTGCCAATAATTTTAAATAAAACTTGGCAGAGAGGCCCATTTTCCCAATATCTCCAATTTCAGATCTATTGATAATTACATAATCAGCTAAAACATATTTATCGATATCATCCTTTAAAATGTCGCTTTCTAATTGCCCCATTGTAGCAAAGGCACTATCATATAAAAAATTATAGTAATATTTTCTATTTGTAAAAAACGGGGCTAATTTTGGAGTCGTTGCAACTTTTATATTTTCACTTTCCAGTTTTTTTACCCAGAATTCAATTGACTTTTTCTTAATGGTATTAATATCTTTATATTTAGCAGGCTGTCGAACTTGCTCGGGGAGGGGATTATAACGATAAATTGAAACTACATTCAGAATAATAAATATTAGAAATACTATTGTTCTTGCACCCTTATCTTTAATTAAATTGAGGAAATTTTTATATCCAATTAT
This sequence comes from Candidatus Roizmanbacteria bacterium GW2011_GWA2_35_19, assembly GCA_000990565.1. Lineage (GTDB taxonomy): Bacteria > Patescibacteriota > Microgenomatia > UBA1406 > GWC2-37-13 > GWC2-37-13. Next base: position 3,656 of record LBQC01000012.1, read on the forward strand.
TGATGAATAAAACAAGAGACTAACTATGATTGAATTGTAATGAAAGTAAAATGATCTCTGATTTGAGTTAATGCTTAAAATATTGATCGCCCATTCGGGAAGGCTAATTAATAAAGTTATAGGAGAAAAAAACGCAAATATTTGAGGAGATAAGATCATTCTGGCATAAGGCAAGCCATCATTAATTATTTTTAATATTCTTGATTTAATGTCGGTAAAATACCCTGAGGCAAAGTGCGCTTCACCTCTAAAATATGGGATTATAAAATAAACAGTTGATATAAAAAAAATTAGACCAAGTAGTGATGTTATGACCCCTGTCTTCTTTTCTTTTTTTACAAAAAATAAATAAGCGCCCAAAAATAGAATAACTAAACCAACATGTTCTTTTGTGAGCAGGCTTAAAATAATAAATAAGTAATACCAAAAATTTTTCTTTACTAAATTATAGTAGAGAGCAAAAAGTAAAAAGGTAGTCGCAAGCGTCACACTATGAAAATCAAAAAGGGCCGCTCGTTGGACTGCAAAATATGTAAGATATGACAACGCAAACATTAAGCTTATTAGATTTCTTTTCAGTTCTTTTTGAGCAATTAAAAAAACAGCCAATGCTCCTAACCCCATTATTATTGCCTGGCCAATAAGTAGAACCTCTGGTCCTTCATAAAACTGATAAAAGGGGGCAAAAATAGCAAGAATTGGATCGAAATGGATTGCTAAGCGGGAGACATTTTTTTTAAGATCTTGATTGGTCATTTCAAGAAATCGCCCGCGAGACGTATTGTATACCACCTGATTCATGATCCCCAGGTCGTAGTAGTACGAATTTAAGGTCTTATATCGCTTGATACTTAGATAAGAAAATATACCAATAAATAATAGTATCGCCAACCAAAGTAAGATTTTTATTTTGATATTTGAAATTTGCTTGCCCTCCATAGCTTTAGCGAAGGAGGGAAATTTGATATTCATTTATTATTTGTTATTTGTTATTTGTGATTTATTATTTATTACCCGAGTGATACTTTTCGTGTACTTCTCTCAGCCTAAAATTTGTAACATGGGTATATATCTGAGTTGTTGCGATGTTTTTGTGCCCTAGCATCTCCTGTACCGATCTCAGGTCGGCTCCGTGATTTAGTAGGTCAGTCGCAAAAGAGTGGCGGAGTACATGTGGGCCAATTCTAAATAGCAATCCTGAAATCTTTCTGTATTTGTCAATCATCCGCTCAACCGACCTGGGTGAAAGCCTTAAATTTTCGTTTGTTAATCCGCCTTTTGGTTTTGGCCCTGCATACCTGATAAATAGCGGCTGATATGGGTCATCGCGAAATTTTAAGTATTTAGAGAGCCATTCTTTGGCGCTTTTTGACAAAAAAACCACTCTCGCTTTACCGCCTTTTCCGATAACTCCAAACTCACCATTCTCAATATTAATACTTTCTCTATTGAGCCCTGTAAGCTCCGAAACCCGAAGGCCTGTCGAGAAGAGAACCTCTAAAATTGCTCGATCACGAAGACCGGATTTGTCCTTTAAGGGAACGGCACTGAAAAGCTTTTTAAGCTCATCCTCCGCGATGAACTTGATGTTTCGATCACGATTTTTACCCAGTTCTATCATCTCAGGGGATAGTACCGCCATCTTCTGTCTTATCAGGTAGCGGAGGAAGCTTCTGAGTGCTACCAGGAAGTAGTTTTGGGTTTGGCGCTTCAGGACACCCTTATATGGGTTCTTATAATCGTGCGAAATGAAAAGTCTGAAATTCCTCACCGTCTCATCAGTAATCTCCTCCACTTTTATTCCTGCCTCAGTGTAGGTATTACTTCCTTCAGACTTTGGACTTTCGACTTTAGGCTTTCGACTCTTGACGAGCCATTCTTTAAAAAAGTTCAAATAATAGCCGTACATTTTTACTGTTTTAAGCGACAGATTTCGATCGAGTTCGCAATATTCCAAAAAACGGAGAATGGCTTCGTTTATATCCATTACTTTATATTAAACGACGAAGTATTATTTGTAAACCCCTTGAAACAAAATTTTTATTCAACACAATACGTAACGGAAATATAATCACCATAGATAGACCAGAAATCACTATATGGAAGCGTCTTTGAAAATACTTCTAAACTTCCATTATGAGTATCATAAACTTTAATTACCAAATTGGAGGCCTCATGATAAGCTTTTATAGTAGCGCTTCGCACGACTAAGCCATATTTGTAAAATTCATCGAGACTAACATATGTCCGACAAGTACTCATATCGGGATTAAGATCGATCCTAAATACGTATGTGTTAATACCATAAACCGGTCCATTGTCCTCAATAATTGTAAAATTGTATATGCTTCCCCCCAAAAACTCCATATTCACTTTGGCTGGCGGAAGTGATTGAACTGTCACCGCTGTTGGAGTGACTGGTTTTGGAGATTGAGAAACCTTAAAAGTTGGTTTTGGCGTTGGGGTTTTGGTTGGATTTAATATTGTTGTAGTTGGGGTTATCACAATGTATGGTCCAGAAGAAATTTTTTTGCAGGTGGGATATATTTCTCCATTATATTCACTGCACCCGCCTTCACATTTCCAGTATCTCTGGGCTGAACAGTGAAATTGATTATAAACTGGAGTTTTTATAAAGCCAGATTCTGATTCTGTTTTAATACACTTAAATCTGCCCGTATCAATATCAGATTGACTACAGCACAGTTTCTGCCACCTGTCTGGAGTTGCATATTTACCGTATAAATCACATAGGCTAGGTTTTGACACTGGAGTAGGCGTGGGAGTTTTTAGAATTTGATTTGTTGGAGTAATGTTTTCAGAACATTTACCTGAAATATTATCACATTTGCACTTGATTACATTTCTTGTCTTGCAGTCTATTGAATAATTATTTATATAACATCTGTAACCATTTAGCTTGTCGGGTTCATTACAACAATCTGATGTTGTTTTCATTGTCTGAAGATCTATCCCGCATATACTATTATTTAGCTGGACTTCCGCCTTAGCTTTAAAAGAAATTTGTTTTTTGAAAAGACTAACTATTACAAGAAGTGAAATTCCTATAATTATGAGGATTGCTTTTTTGTTTATGCAAAATTTATCTTTAATTATGAAAATGCCCATGATTCTATATTACTTTGCAGTTTATCTCCAATCAATAAGATTAATTCTATGAGATATTAAGTACTCATTACATTTTGAAAAATGGTGATGGCCAAAAAACAGGTTGGCAGAGTAGGGCGAGGGGTGACCTGAGATCAAGACTAAGTTTTTATTATTGTCAATTACTTCACCTTTAACTTGCGCATATTTTCCCCAAAGCATGTAAACAATATTTTCCCTTTTTTCGTTTAATTGCTTTATTATAGCGTCTGTAAATATTTCCCAACCCTTGGCTTTATGGGATGTCGGTTGGTTAGCTGCGACTGTAAGGACGCTGTTTAACATGAGCACTCCCTGAGTTGCCCACCTTGATAAATCTCCATTTTCAAAAGGTGTAATTCCTAAGTCTGAATTTATTTCTTTAAAAATGTTTTTAAGTGAAGGAGGCAGGGCTATATCTTTTCCGACTGCAAATGAGAGTCCATTTGCCTGACCATCTCCATGGTATGGGTCCTGACCAACGATGACGACTTTAACCTTGTCAAATGGACATAGATCAAAAGCGCGGAAAATATTTTTTGGAGGAGGAAAAATTTTCTTCGTTAGATATTCATCTCTCACAAATTCCTTTAGATTGATCCAATATTCTTTATCAAATTCTCTTAATAAATGCATTTTCCACGAATCTTCTATTTTTATTTGTTTCATTTATTTAATTATTTAATTAATTAAAGCAATTGTTTAATATGTTTATTATATAATCATTACCATGAAAAAAACTATTGTACTCGGAATTTCTAGCAGTATTTCTGCTTATAAAGTTGTTGAGCTTGCAAAATTGTTGATAAAAGATGGGCAAAATGTCGAAGTGATTATGACAAGTTCGGCGACTCGAATTATCTCACCTAATAAAATAGAGAGAGTAACTGGTAACAAAGCATATATTAATATATTTTCTAAAAATTTTAGAACCGAAGATATATTGAAAAATCAAAAAGTTGATCATATTGATTTGGCCGACCGGGGAGATTTATTTGTTATAGTCCCGGGAACTGCTAATATAATCGGAAAACTTGCAAATGGTGTCGCTGATGATTACCTGACAACGGCGGCACTTGCAATCTCCGCACCGATTATTTTATGCCCGAGCATGAATGTAAACATGTGGAATCATCCGATTGTGCAGGATAATATTCATAAATTAAAAAAAATTGGCTATCAGATAATTGAGCCAGTTGAAGGAAAGCTTGCTTGCGGGTATGAAGGGAATGGGAGACTCGCCGAAATTCAATTCATTAAAAATCAAATTGATGTGGTTCTTAGTCGAATAAATAAATTAAAAAATAAAAAAATATTAATTACGGCAGGGGGAACAGTAGAAAGAATTGATGACGTGAGATTTATTGGAAATCGAAGTTCTGGAAAAATGGGAGTGGCCCTTGCCGAAGAATGTTATCTGCTCGGCGCAGATGTTTTACTTCTTCGGGCCAAAAATTCCGTATCGCCAAGATATCTTATTACGGAAAAACAATTTTCAACCGTTGATGAATTAAGTAATTTGATTAAATTAAATATTAAAAAATTTGATTACATTTTTCATACCGCCGCAGTATCTGATTTTAAAGTCGAAAATAAATACTCAGGTAAAATATTAAGTAGTAATTCACGCTCTTTAAATCTTATTCCCCAAATAAAAATAATTGATCAAATAAAAAAAATAAATCCAAAAATAAAACTTATCGCTTTTAAGGCCGAATCGGGAATTAATAAAGATACGATTATAAAAACAAAGAAAAAAATGAAAAAAACCAATGCTGACTTCATTGTCTTGAATGATATAAGTAAGACCGATCGGGGATTTGAATCCGATTATAACGAAGTCATAATTTATAATAAAAACGGAGTGGCCAAAAAAATTCCCTTAGTATCAAAATCCGAAATCGCAAAAAAAATTATTTCTTATACTATCTCTTAACTTACCAGTGTAACATTACACTGGTAAATCTGCTTCTTTATTTCGTTTTCTCCATCTTTGTTGTTATATATTATTAAGTGATCGATCTTTGGTTTGTCAAAATTTTTTATCATTTGATCAGCGTAGTTACGACTCAAGGGGACTGTCTCTCTTTTAGCTAATCTTTTTTGTCGGATTTCATCGTCTGTTTTGATGTAAATAAACCTTGCATCTGGATTTGCTTTTAATATCTGTTCTCGATATTTTTCTTTGATAAAGGTCTGGGTGATAACAAGTTTCTTATATATATTTCTTAATACCTTTATTTTTCTTTCAATGTTGTCAAATAATTTATCTCGGTCGCGATCGGAAATATGATAATTTTTTGTAACCTTTATTTTCATTGATTTTGGCATGTCTACGTCTCCTTCATAAAGATAGAAGCTAAAATATTTTTCAAATATTTTTCCTACATAAGTTTTCCCTGTTCCTGGATATCCAAATAACACGATTATCATTTTTTGAATCAACTACCACCACCAAAGGTGGCGGTATGAAATTTCAAGCCTAAAAGGCTTTAATTATTTAAAAACAAAAACACCATCGTCATTTCGAGCGTTAGCTTTATTTTACTACACTGGTAAACCTTATTTGCAAGCGCTCACCGCCCACAGGCGGTGGATATGATTGATTCTATTATTTTTTTCTTATTGTAATTTGAAAGTTATTGCATTATATTTTTATTAATTACCATTTAAAAGATAATATGGAATTTTTAATTGTTCCTTCTGTATTTGCTTTTGTTGCCTTAATTGTTTTTTTAATCAAATTTTTTCGCGTGATACCTGAAGGATATAAAGGATTAGTCATGTTTTTGGGGAAATTTAACCGCGTGATTGAGCCAGGTCTTAATATTGTCCTTGTCCCGCTTGAGACGGTCCAGGAGGTCGATATCCGTGAGCAAGTCATGGATATCCCAACCCAAGAGGCAATTACAAAAGATAATGTTTCCTGCATGATCGACGGGATTGTCCGCTTTAAAGTAGTTAATCCGGCAACCGCAATCTACAAAGTCCAAAGATTTGAAAACCAAATTTCGGCTAAAGCTCAGACGTCGCTTCGAGACGTAATCGGAAGTGTTACCCTTGATGAGGTCCTTTCAAAAAGGGCTCAAATCGCTGAACATATAAAAGGTATTGTTGATAGTGCCGCTGAAGAATGGGGAGTCGATATATTAACTGTCGAAATTCAAAACATCGAAATTCCAGCCGATATGAAAAGAGCTATGGCTCAACAGGCAGAAGCCGAGCGCGATAAGAAAGCTAGAATTATTAAAGCCGAGGGTGAAAAAGAAGCTGCGGTCAAATTAGCTGACGCGGCGAGAATTCTATCAAGCGCTAAAGGCGCCCTTGAGCTTAGGACTTTGCAGACATTAAAAGAAATTTCAGCAGACCCGTCAGAAAAGATAATTATGACATTACCGAATACTTTTTTCGAAGCCTTCACCGCTCGAAAATAAAATATGAGAAAGTGTTCTATTCAACTAGCCTTCAATGACTCGGTGTCAGAGATAGCCCGGGTTGTGCCTTATCTATCCTCCTATAAACACATTATAATCGAAGCTGGCACTCCGCTTTTAAAAAAAGAGGGGATGGGTGCTATCCGGGAAATACGTCGATACTGGCGAGGTCAGATATGCGCTGATCTTAAAATTAATGACGGCGCAGAGGGCGAGGTTTTGATGGCAAAAGAGGCAGGAGCGACCTCGGTGACTGCAATGGGGAATTCTTCTAAAGAGACTCTCCAGATTTTCGTTGATAGCTGCAAAAAGCTCGGCATAATTTCAGTGATTGATATGATGAATAATCCAAATCCACTTAAGACTCTTTGGAAAAGTAATGTCACTCCCGATGTTGTCTTTATCCACAGGGGACGCGATGAAGAAAATGCTTTTGGTAAAATCCTCCAATACAAAGATGTCGCTAAAATTAAAGGTAAGTGGGATATAGAGGTTGGCGCTGCCGGAGGAATAGATGAAAAGGAGCTTCAGTCGGCAATTTTCAATAGCGCTGATATTGTCGTTGTCAATATTGTCCAACCAGGAAGTCCTTGGAAGGGGATTGTCTTTGACGAAAATTTCAACACCTCACTTCAACGATTTCTTAGATTTGTTGAGTAGCAAATCTCTTCAGCATTCTTTCAGAATTAAGGATTAAAAATAATATAAGTGTAATTACAGGGAGTTACACAAACTAAAAAAAGTAATTTAACAAACAAAACACCTTTTACGGATAAAATTTGTTTAAAAAATTTGACTTTTTTTGCACTCAGAGCGATTCTTCATCTGGGTGTTTTTTTATGATTTTTTTGTTTTGAGCGCAAATAAAACTACACCCATAAAGATAAAATAGGATATCCAATAAATAGACCCATATACAATTCCTGCAAGTTTAAATAGCTCGGATAATATAATCGGCATGCTTATTCCATGCATGCTTAACCTGTATAAAGTAGAATAGTTAAATTTTTTCTTAATCAATAAATTAAAAATCCAGACGATAAAGTTTAGGAATAACAGGCCAAATATAATCCCAAAAAGTGTAAATGTAGATAAGAAAATTGGCCCTATAACTATTGCCAGAGCTATAAATATATCTGAATAAAATGTTGCTTTTAATGAATATGGTTTAGCCATATTTATTATTCTGTCAAAACTATTTCTATTGAAAGTCAGACTATTTTTTATATCTTTGAAATAAAATATCGAGGTTTCCGTTCTGTTGCTCTGGCTTTTTGAAGGATAAATCATTGCTTTTCGAGTTGCCAAAACATAAGTATTATATGAGGGGTAGTTATCAATCAACCCTTTAGTATCAATAATAATTAAGTGCTTGTCTGATGGTATTTTTCTTTCCAGATCAAAAATATATGGCTCCTTAACATTAGTTGAAAGTTCACCCTGTCTGATTCGAAGCTCCAGCTCCGATGGATAAAATTTACTTACATCGGTTACGAATTTATCAACACCTGGTTTAATATATGGACGATTTTTTATATATGAAGCACCGTAGCCAAAGCTTTTAACAACAAGTGTTAAAAATACTAAAAACCAAAGATACTTAAGCGAAAAACTGAATTTGGCTTTTACAATATCGTTGTAATAGGTTGGCTCAAACAAAGATCTTCTGAGCGAATAGAAAAAAGTTTTTAATGTGTTCATAGTGCCGGGGAAAGGAGTTGCTCAACTCGCAGTTAACGAATTTTTAATGAGTTTTACTGCGAGTTAGTCCCGTCTCCTCAGGCGGGAAACCTTCTTTGTGCCGGGGAAAGGAGTTGAACCTTCAATCCCTTACAGGAACAGGTTCCTAAAACCTGCGCGTCTGCCAGTTTCGCCACCCCGGCTGTAAATATAAATCAACTACCACCAATAGAGGTGATGGTATAAAATTTCAATCCAAAAAGCTTAAATTAATTAAAAACAAAAAAACCATCGTCATTTCGAGCGTTAGTGAGAAATCCAGGCCAAAGGCCGTTACGCCTCGTCAAGTACCGTCCAGTACTTGACTTCGCTAGATCCCGCCCAAGGCGGGATGACATAAAAACAAAATCATTACTAAAACATCTTTATTTTACTACACCGGTAAACCTTATTTGCAAGCGCTCACCGCCCACAAGCGGTGGTTATGATAAATTATATCAAATGAAGTTAAACTTTAAGCTTGCTAGCCCAATCTGAAAGAAGTTTATTATTCGCTTCAGTATTGAAAAGGTACCCGTCTATTTTTAGTGGGTTGATTATTATTTTTCCTCCATTTTTTTTAATATAGTCAGTCACTATATCGACAGCACCACAAAAATGAGCATAAGTTGAGTCGCCTAAGCCAAAAACTGCACAAGGCTTTCCGCTGAAATTTTTACCAGCCGATTTTTGTATGAAAGAAATGAAGTCTATATGAGGTTGACCTTCCTCTGACTCATTATCCCAACTTGGAGAAGTAAAGACTCTTAAATCATATGTCAGAGTTTCATCAAACGAGATCTCTGAGATTTGCTTTAACGTAACTTCATGTCCTAAGGACTTTAACTTTTCGGCTAAAAACTCACTAGCCATCTGAGTCCCACCCGAATAAGTGGCATAAAATATTCCAATCTTCATGATCATATGATATATGAATTTTTCATAAAGATTCAAGGCTGTTTTCTTATCATATCTTCGTGATAAGAAATTGCAAAGCAATTTCAACGTTGCTGGGACGTTGAAATTTTGTTAAAAATTTCTTACGTCTCGCCGTTTATATGTTCTACTACGTTTATATTCTCCAAAGCCAAAAAAATAATAGTTTATATATCGGCTATACTTCAGATCTAAAAAAAAGATTTCGAGAACATAATTTAGGAGAAAGCAAGGCAACAAAACCTTTCATTCCATATAAATTAATATTTTATGAAGCTTTCCTAAATAAAGTTGATGCAAAAAACAGAGAAATTTATTTTAAAAGTGGTTATGGAAGGAAAACTATTAAAACAATGTTAAATAGATATTTCAAATAGTATAATTACAATGACATGGCTAAATGGAATATTGGAAAACATTTGAGCGTTTTGACTAAAGAAAAAATAATAATTGGAAGGAAAAATTTATTTGCTTGGGTAAAAGATAAGAAATTCGCTGAGTTACTTATTAGAGATTACGCTATCGGTAATATTTGTTTAAAAAATCAATTAAACAAGCCTTCAATTATTCTTTATTCAGGAGTTCTTGAAGCTGTTTTAGCTTATGCAACTAAAAAAAAGGGTGATGACTTCATTATTTTAATTGATGAATCTTATAATAAGAAATTTATTACAGAATCTAATAAATATAAATTGCAGGTTCTTAGAGATTTTAGAAATTATGTTCATTTAAGTCGAGAAGCTGTTGGAGATTTCGAGTTGACAAATGGAATAGCACAATTGGCACAAGAAACTTGTGAATCTGTACTTAAAGGATTAGCTCATTATAAGGATTAATTTGTTCCAGACCCAAGTGCTTCGCCTTCGCCTCGCCGAAACCCGACTTCGTCGGGTGAAGACGGGATTTATTTTTGTTTGGCTCAGTTTTGGCGAGACAATATCCGCATCCTAGAAAATTAGATTATATTTTTAATATAAGTCAACACTTTTTGGAATAATATGTTAATATTTTAATATTGTGAACAGACAAATAAAAATTAACTATAAAATATTTTTTCGGATGAAAAAAAAACAATCTGCTTTGAAAAGGTTTTTTAGTGTCTTTTTACCCGAGGCGGTTTATCGTAATACTAAAATTGAGCATCCGGAAATATCTAGAAAAGATGTTTTTTCATTTCTTAAATAAATTATATTTCATTCATGGTTATCAAGACAGGAGCTACTTCATATAAACAGACAAAATATGGAATTTTGCCGAGACAAAAAGTATTAGAGCTTGAGGTTTTGGGCACCAAAAAGGGTCTACTTTTCCTTAACCAGAAGGCTAAAACAAATAAAATAACACCAGGTTTTATTAAACAAATCCATAAGGCAAGTTTTTCTGAAATTCTGGTAGACGACGCGGGCAAATTCAGGATCATCCAAGTGACCTATTCTGGGAAAGAAGCTCCTCATTTTTCTAAAATTGCTGAAATGATAAAGGTATTGTGCGATGATATTGAATTTACCATATCCAAATTACCTAAATCCACAGATGATCAATTTATAGAACGAGTAATTGAACTTTTAGCTCGTTTTCAACATCGCTTTGTTTTTATTCATCCATTTGTCGACTATAACGGTCGAACATCACGAATGTTTACGAGCTATATTCTAATGCGTTTAAATTTACCAATTATTGAAATTAAAACTGAAAAAAACAAGGAACGAAAAGAGTATATTCAATCGCTTCAAAAAGCTGATACTGGAGAATACCAAAAATTAGAGACAATCATCAGTACGGCATTAAATGAGAGTATGGTTAAGGCAATCAAAAAATAAATTTATCTCCTACAAATATATTTTATGATATTTTCACAAAAAATGTATAAATATTTAGCTTTACTTACTTTATCAGAGACATTCAGTCGATTTTACAATTGGTCTGAGAAAGAACAAAAAATCATTGACTCGCTAATTCATGATTCCAAAAATACTTTACAAGATAATGAAAAAAAATTAGTTTTATATCGATTACGAAAAATGAAAAATAATTACAATGAAGACGCTTTGTATTCTTTAGGAAAAACGTATTGGCATGAACTTAATAATAAAGATGAGTATCTTCGTCCTTCCGTTGAATATGAAGAAGAAACTTATGAGATCTGGATTAGAGCGGTTAGACTTAAAAAATCAATTGAAATTATTTATGATTCAACAACTTCCGGCATGGCTAAAAGAGTTGTTGACCCATATAAAACCAGTACACCCTATGGAGAAGGATTTTGCCACTTAAAAAAAAGTATTAGAAAATTCCGTTTTGACAGAATTATTGAAATAAAATTGACTGACATGTTATTTATAAAACCAAAACATTGGCAAAACAAGCAGTAATCGTATGGATGATGCTAAATTATTAGACATAGAAATATTTAAAAATGATTTTTTTCATGATTTTATAGTATTTTTGAAATATGTAGAAAATAATAATATCCAAAGGACCACTACGGGAAATATTTCGTTAAGAGACATCGCGGCTTTGCAAAAAGAATTCCGCCAACAAAAAATATTTAATCAATTTAAAGAATATGGATGGAAAATAAACAGTGAGAGAGTGGTTGAGTTTTTGACACAAATAAAAATAATCTCTGAGTCAATGCATATTACATATAAAAGAAAAAATAAAATATTAATTTCTAAAAATGGGAAAAGTTTTTTGCATAATATTGACTCAATAACTCAATATTGGAATATGGTGCTTCATTATTGGAGGCGGATAAGTTGGGAATATTTTTGCCCAAGCCCAGATATAGGTCATATAACAGTCATGGATACAATACAAAAAAATCAAAATGTTATTTGGAATGCATTTTTAAAAAAAGAGTACCTATGGATTGATTTTGAAATATTTTGTAAAACAATTAAAATTCATTTTCAATTAGAAAGTTTCTATAAAGGAATCGATGATTTTTCTTATTATTTGGATATAGAATACGGCTTGTTTAAAAAAAATCTTGTTAGATTTGGCTGTGTGGAGATTGAAGAAAAAAAGAATAAGTATAATTCCAATAGAATAGTTCGCTTTAGAACAACTAAATTGGGTATTATATGTTTCAAAATGAAATTAAGTCTGGAAATATAAAGACAAAATAATTCCATACCCGTATTTCCCGCACTATGAAAAATTTAAACGATACTTTAAATAAAGTTATTAAAATTTTAACTTCAAATAATAATTTGGATTTTGATAATTGCCTAGTCAAGATGACTAGTTCACATATAGTCACTCCGATAGGTGATATCGCTTCAGTTCTAGAAGACCAAAAAAGCAAGCTGAAAGATGAACTGGTAGACTTTAAGTTATTTAAAGACCTTGTGATGATTTTAAACACTAATAATTCAATTGTGAGACTTAATCATATTGGTTTTGGCTACCGGGTAAAATCACAGCAGTTTGAAAAACAAAGGTTAATAAATCTTGCTATAAAAACTAATCAATTTCTTTATGAAGAAGAGTCAAATGATTTTGCTTTATGGCTATTTTTAGGCGATACTACAAATTGGGAGAAGCCACTTATTGAATTCGTCCCCGTTGAACAAGATCATCTGGAAATTGATTATTTTTTACCTCATATCCAAATTGATATTGATACAACGCTAAATGCAAATGAAATAGAAAGTATCACTGAAGAAGTATTTAATACAAGCATTAAGCCTTATCGAGTCGCAGTAATTAATGGAATCACATACATCGTTCGAAATCGCTTGGGAGTCATTGATGGAGTTAACATCTTTATAGATCTTGCAACAAATTCAAGAAACGTCAAATTTCATCGGCAAAATTATTTGAAGAAAATTACTTAACTAGTTTCTGAAATATATCCGCGATTATTTTCTACAATAATATTTATCAGTGTAACATTACGCTGATAAACTAATCTAGGAGAGGGGAGTCGAGGGAGATATCCATATCAAAATCTCTTTCATTTGGAGGTTGACTAAATATTCTCATATATAAATTAAAATATTTTCCTTGTAATTGAAGCAATTCCTCATACCGCTCATCTTTCATAATATTTTTATAAGCATTAAATTTGGATGAATTCCATACATATAATCGATCTAAGTAACTCTCTTTGTTATAGATAATTTTTTTATCTTTGTCATTGTTTTTTACTTTTTTATATGAATAGGTAACTGTGCTGTAAGTTGGGACTTCATAAAAACTTTGATTTGTATAAGTGCTACCCATTCCAAATTTAAATTTTTCTTCCGAAGTGGATACATATAGAGAATCAAGTGTTTTTTTATAATCAACCTTACCTTCGTTTATTTTGCCTAACATTTCATTTATGTTATTAGTTTGACTGGTTGAATACATCATGCTGTTTGGTTCTACATGTCTCTCGTAATTTGCTTCTTTTTGAAAATTATAAATTGCAGTTAAATATTGTTTTAATTCAATTGTCGTCCCATATTGCTTAAGTAAGTCTTTATAATTTTTTGACAACTCCCTAATAATTATCCCAGCATAAGCTATCTCTTTTCTTTCATCTCGGTTTATTTGCGTGCTTTTATTTTCATATTTATTGATCACTTCTTTTGCGTGGACGTAAGCTTTTTTCCAACCATTATAACCGTCAGCAGACATGCGGGATAAGTAGACATAATCAACTTTTTTATTCACCGTGGGTGGGTGATTTTCAACGATGAATGATTCAATATTAAATAAGCCTATGTAAAAAATAATCGCAACAGTAAAAATCATCTCTCCAATTACCCATCTTTTTTGCCAAAAGTGACGTAGTCCAAGAAAAATAGTAATTCCAAAAATCCAAAGAAGTACAAAGCTCCCATAAATGCGGACGATGCTCCATCCGTGATATTCTTGATAAAGCCAAACTCTTCTAAATATTGAAAATATAAAAATAAAGAACTCGGCAAGAACTACAATTTGTACATATTTAAGAAGACTTTTTCCTTTTGATATATTCTCACGAAGAATTATTAGCCCTGCCCAAATCAATCCATATACAAATATAGAAATTTTTAGAAGTTCAAGAAATCCTTTTCTTACATATTCTGAATAAGTTGCAACTCCGAATTTCGAGAGGTCAGTCTCAAATGGTACTTTTGCAAATACATAAGGCCATTGTATAAAAAGAAAGAGTCCAATAACAATAGCAACGAGTGTCATCACAACAGTCATTTCATGTCTAAAACTTATCCGCTTGAGCAGCTGCAGGGGAGAATTAAAAATGCTTTTTCTCTTTAATATAAGAAGAGGTAAAAGAATAAAGCCAGTTAATATGCTCAAAACTACTCTCATAAAAAGACTTTGCAAAAATTCTTCTGATACTATTTTTTTAATAAATGATGCAAAAATCGGATCGGCATTTGTAAACATTGAAATAAGTATTCCTATAATAAAAAGACCAATGATGAATCCGATTATCAACGATTGCACGGTCTGACTTCTACCAGTACGTAGTTTTTGAAGACCAATTTCTTTTAAATCACCAGAAAACATAATCTTTATAGTTTTAAAAAAGGTCTTAATATACGAGCCAACAAAATAAACAGGAGCAAGGATCAATTCAAATAATGATCTAACCATTGGTATCTCGCTACATAAAATGTAAGCATACACATGAAGTGCAGCAATTGAAGCGAAGTTTAATAGAGATTGTATAAATACATTTGCCCTTAAGAGAAGTCCGAGACTAAAGAATACTAATGCGAAGAAAATAGCTGAAATAGCGAGGAGATCTTTTTTAAAACTTTTGAATGATTTAAAAATTAGTGTCAAGAATAAAAACCTACCTAAAGTCAGAAGACCAAAGGAGACGGGTCCACTATCATGGAAAAAAAATAAGTTGGCAAAAATTATATAGCCTAATATCGTAATAATTTTCATCTAGTTAATTATATCACGTAAAGAACAGTTTGCTATTTTGAGTAATTCTGTTATACTTTGAACAGGTTGTGAGGATAGTATTAAATTTAAAGTTCTTCTTCATTATTTTTAGAAGAGCTTATACGCTCTTACATCTTATTTATTAATTTTCGATATATATTTTATGTACAATAAACGTTTTGGAACACCTAATAGATTTAATCGTTTCAGCAGATCGCCTGGATATGCCCGCTTTGGTGGTGGTCGCGGTCGTAATATGAAGGGTGGAAATATTCATGAGTTTATCCGTAAGGCCAGCGTGACTAACAATAGTATTCAGCCAGCCATACAAGCTGATGAAGTATTATTCTCAAAACTTAATCTGCCAGAACAGCTTAAGGCAACAATTGCTCGACATGGTTATACCGCCCTTACCCCAATTCAGGTAAAAGGAATTCCAGCAATTCGTGAGGGAAAAGATGTAATTGGAATTGCAAATACAGGGACTGGGAAAACAGCTGCTTTCTTAATTCCTCTTGTTGAAAAAATTCTTAAAGATTATAGCTATAAAGCTTTAATTATTAGCCCCACCCGTGAGCTTGCCATGCAAACGCGCGATGAGCTCAGGAAGTTTACCGGTAATTTACCGGTCCTTTCAGCTTTTTGTATAGGACAATCCTCAATGAGGGATCAAATTTATGAAATAAAGCGTAATCCTCATGTAGTCGTTGGTACTCCTGGCCGACTCAAAGACTTGATCAAAAGAGGAGTTTTGAAGCTCGGAATGTTTAAAATGATTATCTTAGATGAGACCGATCAGATGCTTGATATGGGATTTATCCATGATATAAAAGAAATCATTTCTCATTTACCAAAAGAGCGTCAATCACTATTTTTCTCAGCAACAGTTTCGCCGACTATTAATAGACTAATTGAATCCTTTGTTAAAAATCCGGTCACAATATCTGTAAAGACAGGGGAGACCTTAAGCCATATTAAGCAGGATCTAGTAAAACACGACAGTAAAATCGGCGCGAAAATGGAAAAGCTTACATATTTATTAAAGACCGATGAATTCAAAAAAGTTTTAGTTTTTGGTCGGACTAAACATGGAGTCGAAAGGCTTTCAAGAGACCTATTTCAAAAAGGATTTAAGGTAACATCGATCCATGGTGGTAAAGCTCAATTTCAGCGTCAACAGGCAATCAGAATGTTTAAAGAAGACGTTGTCTCCATAATGATTGCGACGGATGTCGCTGCACGAGGACTTGACATTGCCAATGTAAGCCATGTCATCAACTATGATATCCCGATGACTTATGAAGACTACATCCATCGGATAGGCCGAACCGGCAGAGCTAACGCCGCCGGCACTGCCCTTACTTTTGTTGAAGAAAATTTATCACCGAATAGGTATTAATCGCCCGAGCTCACCTACCTTAAAATCTTATCAGTGTAACATTACACTGGAAAATATATAAAAAGGACGTCTATTTCTGATAAAATGAGAATATGCTTAGGGATAAACTTTCAAAAATAATTACATCATATCCTGACATAATGCAGTTTGCGAAAGATAGAAAATATGAAGAATCATGGATTTTGCCAATTGAAAATTCGAAACCAGTTAATAGCGAAATCGATAACTATTTATCTAAAGAAAAATTTGAAACGTTAATTGTTGAATATATCTGGAATTCAAAGGATGATAGTAATCGTTTTGTTTTGACTTTATTTTTAGATAAAAAATGCAATCTTCAAAATCCAAAAGAATTTATTAATATATGTCTAAATCTCTTTTACAATTACCAAAATTTCAATAATCTCATCGATACAATCGATACACAAATTATTGGTAAAAATTATTTACTACTTAATCCTGTTGATTCAATTAATATTAGCGTATTCAATCATTGGCTTTCTGTTGGACCCGCTGAACTTTGGGGTAGGGGAGAAGAATATAACTTTGACAACGTTAAATCAAAAATTCATGCCCGACCAGAAATAGAAAAAACAGATCTTAATTATCAAGGACTTCTTTTTAGATTTAATGTTAATGGAATTAACAATGGTCCGTACTACGGAATAAAAACCCCCTGTTGTAATAAGCAAGAAAGTCTCTGGGTTGTTGATTATGAAAAAATTGACTATTGGATAAAGTTGATGACTGAAAGTTAAAAGATATATAATTGTTATCAGGTGTTAAAAATTAATTTTTTATCTTATGAAAGGATACACGTCAAATATCGAAGAGCTCACTTTGGCAAATAATAATTTCCGACAGGTTCTTTATACCGGGCATCTATGTCAGTTGGTTCTTATGAGTTTAAAACCAAAAGAGGAAATCGGAATTGAAGTGCATTCTGATAACGATCAGTTTTTTCGAATTGAAAAAGGGGAGGGAAAATGTATTATCGATGGAAATGAATACTCTCTTAAAGACGGAGTTGCAATCATTGTGCCTTCTGGAGCAAATCACAATATAATTAATACATCTGAAACTGAAGATCTTAAGCTTTATACAATCTATTCACCCGCTCATCATAAAGACGGAATTGTAAGGACGACCAAAGAAGAAGCAATTTCTAATGAAGAAGAATTCGATGGCAAAGCAACAGAATAAAAGGTCGGAAGATTAATAACTAATTTATGATCAAAGGAATTTTTTTGGATGTCGATGGAGTTCTTGTCGGAAATAAAAAAGGATATAACTGGCCTGAACCAAATAAAAAAGTCATTGACTCATTAAAAATGCTTCGTGAAAGAGGAATTATTGTTAGTCTCTGTACTGGAAAAGGGACTTTTGCAATAAAAGACATTGCTCTTAAAGCCAAGCTTGATGATCTTCATATCGGAGACGGAGGCGCAATTATAAAAAATTTTATAACTGATGAAGTATTGAAAATTGACGCAATTAATAAAGACATCGTTCTAAAAATATACAACGAACTTAAAGCCGCAAACATATATATCGAACTATACTCTGAAGATAAGTATTCAATTGAATCTAAAAATGCCAATGACGTATTAAGGATAAAACATGCTGACATTTTATATAGACAACCATCTGTAGTTGCGTCTTTGAAAGAAGTAATCAACGTTGACCCAATTGTAAAAATTATGCCAATTCCAAAAAATCCTGAAGAAAAAAAGCTCGTCATTGATATTTTTAATAAGTTTTCAAATATGCTTTCATTGCAGTGGGGAACACATTTAACAGCACTTCCAACAGAGTTCGGCGTGATCACAAATTTAGGAATATCTAAAAAAGAATCAATTAAGAAAATATCTAGTATTTATAATCTTTCATTAATCGAAGCATTAGGAGTTGGCGATGGGGAAACCGATTGGGGATTTATGAGTTTATGCGGCTATAAAGGCATTATGGGCAATGCTAGCCCGCAATTAATTAATATGATCGATTCGACTGATAAAAATTCCTTTGTTGGTAAAAGCGTTAACGAAAATGGTTTATTGACAATTTTTGAATATTTTAAATTAATAGATTAAATTAAGGTTAATTTAAGAAATTTGTTTTAAAATATACAATATAGATTATCAATAGTATGACCAAACTTTATTTATTTTCAAAAAAAGTTCACCGATTTCTTGTGGTCTTTATTGCAGTTATTGGTCTTTCGATGTCAGTAAGTGGCATGGTATTAAAATATCCATTTATTTCTGAAAAGCTAACTTTCATTGATCTTGGTATGGTACGTTATATCCATAATAACCTTAGTCCGTTTTTTGCAATCGTCTTTTTACTAATGATGTTCACAGGAATTGTGATGTATATTTTTCCCTTAACCCGAAATAAATAATTGTCTGTGGTAAAATGTATCTACTAATTTACACCAAAATTTCATATGAATAATAAAAATATTTTCATCGGTGTCGCATCGGTCATTGCGGTGTTTCTGGTTATTTTTTTCGCTTACAAGATTACCAATGTGCCAGCAAAAATAGAGTTTCCGGAAATTAATACAATAAGGGCAACTGATCATGTTAAATGGAAAAAAGACAGTAAAAATATTTTAATTGAATATAGTGATTATCAGTGTCCTTCATGTAAAAGCTTTCATGATTTTCTGAAAACAGTTGAAAAAACTGCCACTCCTGATGCTGCTTTTGTTTTTAAAGATTTTCCGCTTTATCAAATCCACCCTCTCGCTTTTTCTGCCGCCTATGCAGCCGAAGCCGCCCATAATCAAGGGAAATATTTTGAGATGGGCGACTTGCTTTTTGAAAAGCAAGCAGAGTGGAGTAAGCTTCAAGATACGAAAAAATATTTTACTGACTTAGCACAAAGTTTAGAATTAGATATTGAAAAATTTAAAAGTGACTTAGAGTCAAAAACTACCAAAGATAATGTTCAGAATGATTTAACTGAGGGAGAAAAAATCGGGGTCAACTCAACGCCAACATTTTTCCTAAATGGTCGAAAAGTTGAAGTTGCCACTTTTGATGAATTTAAAAAGTTACTTCTTTCGCTTTAATGAAAAAAATTAATGTTGGTTTGATTTATGGTGGACGAAGCGGCGAGCACGAGGTCTCTCTTCAATCAGCGAAATCGATATATGAAGCCCTCGATAAAAATAAATATAATGTGTATCTAATTGGAATTGATAAACAGGGCCATTGGCTACTTGGGGACCCAGCCAACTACTTGCTTAACGCTCAAAATCCAAAACTTATCGCATTAAACAAAAGAAATAGCTCGGTTATTACAACTGTTAATCGACCAGAAAAGGCGGAACTTTTATCTTTAAAAACCGGAAAAGAGATGGGGCAGATTGACATATTTTTCCCGATAATTCACGGCACATATGGAGAAGATGGATCGCTTCAGGGAATGCTTGAAATGCTTAATGCCCCCTATGTTGGAGCTGGAGTTACCGGATCGGCAATCGGAATGGATAAGGATGTCCAAAAAAGACTACTTAAATTTGCCGGAATTAATGTCGCAAATTTTTATGTGATAAAAAAAAGTCATTTTAGCAAAAAAACCATTAAAAAAATATTAGAGAATTTCAAATTTCCATTCTTTGTGAAACCAGCCAATTCAGGATCATCGGTTGGAATTTCAAAAGCACACAATGAAAAAGAATTAGAAGAATCAATTAACGATGCATTTAAATACGATACAAAAATAATGATCGAGGAGTACATCAAGGGACGGGAAATTGAGTGCTCAGTCCTTGGAAATGATGATCCTATTGCATCAGTCCCTGGAGAAATAATTCCCCATCATGAATTTTATTCATATGAAGCAAAATATATTGATGAAAATGGGGCCGGTCTTAAAATCCCCGCCGAATTACCTAATGAGTTAACCAAGAAATTTCAAGAACAGGCAATTAAAGTATTCTTAACCCTTGAGTGCGCCGGTTTTGCCCGAGTTGATTTTTTCTTAACGGATAAAAATAAAATTTATGTTAATGAACTAAATTCAATCCCTGGATTTACAAAGATCAGCATGTTTCCCAAATTATTTGGTGCAAGCGGAATTGGTTATTCAGAATTATTGGATAGAATCATTAGCTTAGCACTGGAAAAAAAGAAAGATAAAGATTCCCTCGCAAGAAGTTATACTCCATAATATTTTTATCAAATCCAGCGATGCGAAAAACACGACCTTCGGTCTAGATTTCTCAGTCTCCGCCAGCTGGCGGATTCTTCGAAATGACTAAAGACAGTTTGAGGTTATTTGGCGGCTTCATTCTTGTCATTTCGAGCCACCCCTTTTGTCATTTCGAACGAAGTGAGAAATCCAGTGAAGCCAGGTACTGTCCAATATCTGGTGAAACATAATTCACGTCCACAGACATAATGTCGGGACTAGATTTCTCAGTCGCTTTGCTCCTTCGAAAAGACAAGGGAGTGGTTGGAGTCATTTCGAGCCGTAGGCGAGAAATCTAGCGAAGCGTATAATAATTTTATGAATAAGTCATGGTATGTCTATATCATTACTAACTACAAAAACACAGTCTTTTACACCGGGATTACTAACGATTTACAAAGAAGATTATATGAACATAAAACTGGTGTAACAAATAATTCATTTTCTAAAAAGTATCACCTTTATAAACTTATTTGGTTTGATGAGTTTAATTCTCCAGAAGATGCGATTGTTATTGAAAAGAAAGTAAAGGATATGAGAAGAGAGAAGAAATTAATTTTTATAAAAGATAAAAATCCTTTGCTCGTTGATTTATCAACGCTACGCTAGATTTCTCCTCACTAAGTTCGTCGAAATGACGATCTCATTATGATTAGACATTTCCTAGAAAAAATTTGCAGAATTATGCCTCGATAGGGGAGATGTCGCTTCAAAAATTCTCCGGCCAGAATCGAAGTTTTCAGCCATTTTACTTTTACCGTTTTTCTAAATCTTTTTTTCAAAACAGGTAGGATATATTTTTTGGTTAGTGGTCCTGTCAAAATTACGCGATTAGGTTTTTTCTCTATTATTCTTTCGACTATCTTCATATGCTCTTCACGGGCTTCATCCCCAAGCTCCCTCATGTCACCAAGTACAAACACCAATGGTCGTTTTTCTTGTTTTGATAGATCTGATGTCAAGTCAATGAAGTTGATTACTGCCTCTCGTGATGCATTATATGATGAATCAATTATTAGCGTTGACTTAAGCCCTTTAAATAATGATCCTCGGCTCGCCGGGAGTGAGAAATATTTTTGTAATCCAAAAATTATTTGTTCAATAGTAAGTCCGAGTTCTAAGCCAACTAATATACTCGCTGCAAATACTTCTCCATATCCTTCTGGCAAAATATAATTATTAATTTCTAAGTTAAATTGTCTATTTTCTTTTTTAAACAAAAATTCAAAGTTTGTTTTTTGTAAATCAACCTTATGATTTAACATCACCAAGTCTGAATTACTTTCTTTCCCAAAACTAATTAGATTTGAGTTTTGCTTGCCCTCCATAGCTTTAACGAAGGAGGCAGATTTGAGATTATAATTGTAAATCCCAATTTCCGGTTTTCCAACTGTTATTAACTTCATTTTTTCTTCAATAATTTTCTCCAAAATCATTTTCGATTTCTTAACTTTATTTTTTATAGTTTTAAATAGAACATCAAATTGAGCAGTATGAACTGGATACACATTTAAAACAACGGCGATGTCCGGTTTTATAATCGTTAAAAGGTAATCCATATTTTTTGGAGGAAGAGGTGAGTCTATCCCCATTTCAACAATTAGGTATTCCGACCCTTTCAAATTATCAATCTTAAATGGACAGGTAAAAATAATTCTCAACCAGTCAAAAAAAGTATAGTTGCCGGGATTAATTCCTAAGATTCCAAGTGGTACCCCTGTTTCGGAATTTCCCTGTTTTACAACCATTGTTTTAAAATGGTCGCGAAGGATTGCGTCAACTGCATTACGAGCCGAGGACTTACCGACCGACCCGGTAATTCCAATAATTTTCTTAGGGCGGTTTAAGAAAAGTGCCACCCAGGCAAAAAAGCGTAGATAATAAAGCAGTCCCCAGACAAAAAAGTTCCTAACTTTTCCAAACATATATATCACATTATATCATTTGGCGCACCAAAACTTTAAAAAGGCGCATTCTAATGATATAATTTGGCAAACTTATGCCAGCCGATGAATATGCTGCTAAAGTCGCACAATCTAAGATTTTTATAGATGAGGTTGTTGAGACTTGGAAAAGAAGGGCAACTACTCCGAGTTTTAATATTCTAAGAGGAATGAGGAAGTGTCGTGCTGAATGTGTCGAAAAAATAAAAAGTGAAGGATTACCTTCCGAATTAGCTCCCGTCGACGGAACTATTGGTGACATTTACCCAGGCAGTATAAAAGGTGAGCTTGAAAAAGATTTTTTCCATTTATTGGGAGACCTATATCTTGATCCTCGCATCGAAGATAAATATTGGGAAAAAGAAAAAGAAAAGCATAGATTATTAGTAGATTACGCTAATAAAGGAATTTTTTTAACTTCTTATGACTCATATGCGAAAGGCACCAAAGAGGCGAGGGAGTTAATTGCTGAAGAGGTAAGAGAAATAGGCATTGATTCAGCAACATCAGAAAATACTTGGATGGCAGAAGGTGGCATGGGGGCTTTAACCCGTATTTTTCGAATGCTAAATTGGAGATATAATAAAGATCATAATAATCCTCCAAGACTTCTTGCCTCCGTCCCAAGTTTTGTTGTGACTTTAAAAACTGCTCGAAGAGAAGGATTCACAGCTGATTCAATTGATTCTTCAGATTTGCCGAAGCAGGAGCTTACTGGTGAAAGATTAGCACAATATTTTGAACAAGGAGAAAGAAAAAATATTCCAAATGTATTTTTAATAACCCCTGCTAATAATCCAACCGCTATGTCTTATGATCCTGAAACTCTCCGTGGTGTAATTCAAACTATGCAACAATATAACCCTGAAGTTCAATTCGTTTTTGATATGGCTTATATGTCGATGATTCCCAATCATAAAGCCAAGGCTATAATGGCTGTAATTCACGAGACGGGAGCCGATAAAAAAGCGCTGTTTGCTATTTCAGAATCAAAAGTACTAGCGAGACCAGGAACAAGAATTGGAGCGATAATGACCTTAGATACAGGATTTATAGAGGAGGTCGAGGCAGAATTAGAAAAGCCTTTAAGTCAATCTGAAGACGATGATAATATGGACTCTATGCCTGGTTACTCTGGTGAATTAGATGTTGAATTCCAGGCTATTCGTAATCTAGTTAACAAGAACCCTGAGATATTGGAAAAGTATTTTGCATTATTGAGGCAAAGACAATTTGCATTATTAGAAGCATTAAGAGAAGTTGGGGGAGATTTCTTTGTTGACATGGAAAAAATATCTATACCAGGATACGAATCAAATAATCCAGAAGCTGTCGATCAAGACGTGCCTTTATATTTATGGCTCAAAGTCAAGAAGGGTGTTGATCCGTTTGATATTATTAAAAGATTAAACATTGTTGGTGCTCCAAGTCAAGCATTTGGAATAAAAGATGGATTTATGAGATTTTCCGTAGGTTATAGTTCAACTAACGAATTGTTAAGTATTGCGCCTAAAACTTTACAACGTTGGAGCAATTAATTTTTCATTTCAAGACTTTAAAGAAAAGCATTTGGTGGATTTAATTTTTTTACTTTTCTGCCTGCTTTGCGTATTATTTTTGTCTCAGCTTTAATCCTATCATAGTCAGCTAGACCTAGTTGTATTTGATCAAGTATTTCCTCTTTATATTCTGGGTCAGAATAAATTCTCAAGGGATCTACGTCAAGTTGAAGGATGGGTACTCCCCAAAACATTTGGATTGATGCAACCGATAATTGGACAATGATAACTTGTCTTCTTAAGCTTTTTTTATTTCGAGTGAATTCGATCTCTTGTGTTCTTTTTTTATCTATAATTAGTCTATTTTTTACTCCCTTCCTAAGTTTACTTACATATACATTCAATCCCTCACTTGTCTTCTCAGTTTTTGGAGCGAATATTAATAGCAAGTCGGGTTTAGGAATTATCGGTTTAAAAAGTTCAACTAATCTCTGATAACTTTTAAATTCATCCTCTGAAAACTTATCCATATGTACATACCATAAAGACCACATCAAAAAAATCGGTGAGTGGGCTAGTGTCTGAGATCACTATTTCATTTTTATTTTTCCTTTTTTTAAGGCCATCTTCGAGCTGTGCTAAAACATTTCCAAGTAAAAAATGAGCCTGCGACCGTAACATAAATTTATTATTTTTTTCCTTACCCTGTGAGCGCCTCCAAAAAGGATTTCCTAAATGTCGCTCTTCCTTAAACTCAACGAGCTCGCCATTACGTCTTAGTCTTTCTTCAAGCGCTCTCGTAACGGTTGTCTTACCGGCTCCAAGCGCAGCGAGCGCGCCTATTGAGAATCCATTTTTTAATCTCAAGTTCTTACGTTCGCTTCCATGCTTTAATTCAAAAAGCTTAATCATGTTCGTAAATATATTGTCCTCCGCAGTAGCAATTCCACCTTTTTCTTTTATGTCTCTCAGTCCAAGTCCGTCGTGAAGTTCTCTTGCGAATTGAGAAGTTAAATTTTGCTTTTTCGGACCAATAACTCTAATGTATTTGCTTTCAAAAGATTCCATTAAATCGAGCGTTTTATCAAATTTTTCTTTAAATCTTAAGTGAGCTGGTAATCTTTCCACTTTACGAACAGGGGATTCGCTTCCAGTTGTAGAAAAAGATGCTACTAACTTCTCATACATAGATTAACGGTGTGATCTTATCAAAGATTTATTCTCAAGTCAACTACACCCCTGGGGTGGAATTGGCGCTTTCTAGAAGTCTCTAACTACACCCCCGGGGTGAGCTCCCATGGAAACTCGGGTCGGCCGAAGTGGCCATAAGTTGCAGTCTTAAAATAAATCGGTCTTCTTAAATTGAATTTTTTAATAATTCCAGCTAAAGATGTATCGATTAATTTATTCATAAAATCTTTAATAAATTTTTCTGATTTTTTTTCTGTGCCAAAAAATTCCACTTCTTGCATCAGAGGCTTTTTTGCCCCGATAAAATAGGCAAGTCGGACTTCACATTTTTTTGCATAACCTGATGCAACTATATTTTTTGCAATATATCGAGCGGCATAGGCAGCCGATCGATCTACTTTGGTCGGGTCTTTACCAGAGAAGCATCCGCCCCCAACCCTAGCATATCCGCCATAAGTATCTACAACTATTTTCCGCCCCGTAACCCCGGTGTCAGACGCGGGCCCACCGATATGCCAGACACCTGTACCATTTACAATCAATTGATTTCTTTTAATTTTTAATTTGTAATTATTTAATACATTATTAATTAATAATTTATATAAATCTTCTTCAACCTGTGTTAATTCAATTTTTTCTTGATGGGGGACAGCTAAGACAATTTTTTCTATTCCGACTACCCGACCGTTTTCATATTTCACCGTTACCTGAGTTTTCCCATCCGGTCGTAAATAAGGAAGTTTTCCTGATGTCCTTAAATTATCAATCCCATGTGCTAATTTATGAGCTATTTCAATTGCAGCTGGCATAAAATTTGAAGTTTCCTCAGTTGCATAACCAAACATCATTCCCTGATCTCCAGCTCCAAGATTATCGACGCCTACTGCAATCTCAGGCGACTGAGTATGTATTTTTATTGTCATTGATGACTTATAAGTGAATCCTAGTTTTATGTCGTCATAACCAAGGCGCTTAATTACACCCCGGGCAATTTCTTTATAATTAAGTTTTGCTTTAGTGGTTACTTCGCCAGCGAGGGCAACGAAATTTTTTGTTACCATGGTTTCAACGGCGACACGTGAATTCTTATCCTCGTTGAGTGCAGCATCAAGTATCGCATCACTTATCTGATCACAGATTTTATCTGGGTGCCCAGAGCAGACTGATTCCGAAGTAAAAGTCGAATAGGTCATAAACATTTAAGTCTCAAGTCTTGCAAATTGGCCTGATTTTTTAGAACTTTCAAATAATAAATTGAAAACTGTTATCGCAACAATAAGAAATATAATATCTAAAATTAAGGCCATACCAATGTAGTCCCATCTAATTATTTTATTATTTATACTCGCTCGTGCGGCTTCAAATATGTAGGTCGGTGGTAACATATAGGCAATCGTCCGGAAAGGTACCGGCAGTATTGAGGCCGGGTAAATGACAGCCATGAGTGGCTGAAATATATTTAAAAGTCCCCATGAAAGAGCCTGTGCTCTTGTCCCAAGTCGAAATATTAAGCCAAGGACAATGATCGCAAAACTAAAAGCAAATACCGTGAGAATAATAAAATAAATTACGATATTTGCTATTCCTAGATTTAGGATGTTGAATTTGAAAATATAATTTGACATAATACTGGCAAAAATCAGTACGAAGAGGGATTTAAATGCTCCGGATATTAAATATGATATTAAGTATTCTACTGTAGTTATTGGGGTGATAAAAATATTGGTGAGATTCCGAGACCATACATCCCAAAGGCAGCCGACCGCAATTGAATACTGAGTGATATTAATTACCTGCCAAAGAATCATACCAGTAAGGACGTGCTGGGCAATTACCTCTCCGGCAAATCCAGCCATATAAAGAGTCATGAATCCAAAAACAATAATCGAAAAAAGTGGGAACAAAATAATATCATTAATTACTTCGACCGAATACTTGGTTACGTAAAGTTCATGTAATAAAATAGCTTTTATTTTATTTAGTGACATATTTATTTATTTCTTGAAATTTTTATAAAGACATCCTCGAGGGTTGGCTTTTCGATTTCGATATTTGTAATCCAGACATTTTCACCGGATAATCCAAAAATTATATTCGCGATATGTTTTTCTTTTGTTTCGATAATTACGGTATCATCACCTTCAAATTTATACTTATGCTTATTTTTTTCTAGGTAGCTTTTTACTAGAATTTGTTTTGCATCATAAGTCAGGCGAAGACTAGCTTCGTCGATCCTTTTCGTAAGATTTAGGGGTGTGTCTTCAGCCTCAATCTTTCCATGATTAAGGAAAATCACCCGGTCGCAGATCCGGTCGACTTCTTTCATATTATGACTGGTATACAAAATCGATACTTTGTGATCGGCTCTTAACTTTTCTATCATCTGTAATGTTTTATCAGCGATATCCGGGTCAAGCGAGGCGGTCGGTTCATCAAGAAGTAAAATCTCAGGACTATTAAGTAGCGCCTTAATCAAATTTGTCCTTGTCTTTTCACCGCTTGAAAGATTGTTATATCGGGCGTTGACTAACTCCGACATTCCAAAATAATTCACAAGTTCTTTAATCTTTTTTTTGTAGTCGGTAACCTCGTACAATAGTGCGCTTATTGTCAAATTTTCGCTCACTGTCTCCCTGCCTTGGAGCGTATTGAAGGCTGAGGCATAGTTTATACGAGACAAGCAATCGCCTTTGTTACTAAAAAATTCTTTGCCAAAATACAGGATTTGTCCAGAGTCGGGTGTTGTAATCCCAAGTAGCATCTGGATTGTAGTTGTCTTACCAGCACCATTAGGGCCTAGCAGTCCTAAGATTTCACCTTTTTTTAAGGCAAATGAAATATTATTTACAGCAAGAGCACGACCGAATTTTTTAGTTAATTTTTTGATTTCAAAGACGTTCATTAAAAATCATTATACCAGTTCATTTGATCTGACTGATTTGCACTTAAGTTATGCTTCTGCTTATAGATCGGCAAAATTTAATCAAGTCTGTTTCAAGCCAATTACTCATGTTATAATACTTACAATGATTGATATTCTTAAAAAAGCAGCTTTGATGGCCGGATCCGTCTTACTTAAGTATTATCAAAAGGATTTAGTGATAGCCTACAAAAATTCTTCCCATAAAATGCTAGTAACCAAGGCTGATACTGAAGCCCAAAAAATCGTATTTGACGTAATTGTCAAGGAGATGGCTTTAAGGGGTTTTGAAAAAGATGATGTTGGTTTTATCGGTGAGGAGAATTTAAGTAAGCCCGGCCTCCATACTTTTGTGATTGATCCGCTTGACGGTACGACCAATTTTGCCTCCGGCCTCCCATATTTTGCGACATCAATCGGATATTTTTATAAAGGCGTCCTTCAGTCAGGGGTCATTTATGTACCTGTATTTAATGAAATGTTTTATGCAGAACTTGGAAAAGGATCACATTATCAAAATGGTAATCGTTTAAAGATTGCTTATCAGCCATTAAATAAAAGTTTAATAAATGGTTATTTAAATTCAGCTGCTAAAATTCACAATCGACAGTTAGAAATTTATCAAAATTTTCTGCCTCAAATACGATCTCTAAGAAATATTGGGTCAATTGCCGTTGAGTTATCTTATACGGCAAAAAATATCTTCAATTTAAGCATTAATGGCCATGCGTGTATCTGGGATATAGCCGCGGGCTGTATAATCGTTTCTGAGGCCGGTGGACAGATGGTTGACTGGCAAGGCAAGCCAATTGTCCCGCGGCTTACACAAGTCGACTACCAGACCATAACAGGTCACCCAAAAGCAGTTAAAGACATTATTGGATACTTTCTCTCTCCTATCGTGTAGTAAAGCAGGGTAGTAGTAGCAATTAGCGCTTCATATCAATATTTCCCGCATTTTCCTTACGTTAATTATAATCTTATAGTATGGTTTTTGACTATGAAGTTTAGGGAGAATAAATGGGCATTAATTACGGGGAATAGAGTAATAATAAATAATTAATTCAATGAAAATTGAAAATTGAAAAATGAAAATTAGTAACCACTTCTCTCCTTTCAGCCACGGAAGACATCGTAAAAGATACAATTTACGACGTTATATGTGTTTATTCCCTAAGGTGTTTATCACTCTAAAAATCCTGCTTTTTGGTCTTTGGGTTATAATGACCAATATCTTTATTGGAGAATCAAGACTGTGAGCTTCTCTCCCTATAGAGCTCCCAAATCAAGCAACTACTTAAAGGCTTCCAGTTCTATAATTTCAATTAATTAGATCCCAAGTTGCGCTCTTCTCTCAACCCTTATTAGAGATGTTTATTTTAGATTGTAAATATGCTCTAAATATTACTTTTTGAAGCTAAATTCTTATAAATTAGCGTATGGCTTACTCCTTAAGATAGACGCTACTATTATTTAGATTGTTATATCGCTCTATATTTGTGTTTTTGAAGCTAAATATACGCGTTTCTGTTTATTTAATATCTATCTATTTAGATTGTTATTACAATCTAAATATAACAAAACAGCTTCATTTTCCCGCACTTGTCCACAGTAGATATATATACTACTTGGAGTATAGTGGCAATCTAATTCTTTTGTTTAGCCTCAATTCTATCACTGACTGAAGTCGTTTGATATTTGTCCGCCAGCTGGCGGATTTGTTTTTTAGCCTCAACTACTACCCTATAGTTATTAATTAATTATTACTATAGGATGTTTATTCACGTCCGTTACTTATTTAATTTACCTCTAAACTATTGAGAGTCTCCTCTATCCTCTACTTGGGGGTATATGTATTACCAGCTTATTGAAAATATTGTTATAGCCAAAACGAAGCTCAAGACAAGTACAAATTCTCTAATTGTTTCCTGAAATAATCTTTGATCCATGTAGCTATAGATAAGTCCGGCCAAGCTATAATATGAGGCTGTCATGAAAAGTGAATAAATCGGTGTCTTAAGAGGAATGAATGATACTAACATTGCCAATTCTGATAATATAAGGGCTATTAATAAGGCATAATGAAGGACTTCTTTCTCTAAAGTCTTCTTGAGCCTTATGGTCCATAATAAATTTAATGCCATCAAAAATCCAATTATCCCCGCTCCCACTCCATTTATTAAAAAATTTGTCTTTGTGGCAAAAAAAAGATTAAATACAATAAAAGATATAATTGTTTGGTAAAGGAAATTTATGGAAAAAGCCGCTCTATAAAGCCCTAAGCTCTTCTCTACTCCGACATTAAAAATATTTGAACAAAGTAGAACCGCATAAATTGAGATTTCATAAAAAATAATGAAAGGCAATCTTGTCAGCCACCTACCGGGAAATAAAAAATAAAATAAATAAAAAGAGATCGTAGTCATTTCTGGCATTAGAAATAAGCCAAATCTACCCATTTTGTCAACCCCTTCGGCAAGTGAAAAATATGTGAAAAAATATGTAGCT
Organism: Candidatus Roizmanbacteria bacterium GW2011_GWA2_35_19; assembly: GCA_000990565.1. Taxonomy (GTDB): domain Bacteria; phylum Patescibacteriota; class Microgenomatia; order UBA1406; family GWC2-37-13; genus GWC2-37-13. Next base: position 34,447 of record LBQC01000012.1, read on the forward strand.
ATAAATAACAGTGGTAAGAAGAAAAATGCCTTGTCAAAGAAGAAAAAGGTCGATATAAATATAATTGATCCAAGAGCAAGTACTGAGATGACCAATCGTAGTCTTTTGTCGATCTTTAAGGCTCGTTTTTGGAATGTTTTAGGAACACTTTTTAAAAATTTCATTATAGATTGGTAAATACTTTATGGACATCATCAAGTGCCTCAAGAGTATCAATTAAGGCTTCAATTTTTGATAATTTATTTAGATCTGCTATCTCAATATGAGTTTGAGGCTTAAAATCGATCCCCGCCGAATCAAACTTTAGATCATCTAATAGATTTTTCAGGTGGCCTAAGTTTTCAAAAGGAAAATATATGTAATAGTGTGTTTCGTCTTCGTCAATGTCCAAAGCCTGGAGTTTATCCGCGGTTTTAAGGACTGCCTCTTCTGTAGCATTTGATTTGTTTATAACCATTCTGGCGCACTTCGTATACTGATACATCACTGACCCGGCGGCCCCCATCTTTCCACCGTTTCTATCCATTATATTTCTTATTTCGGTCAAGGTACGGTTATGGTTATCGGTTGTAGTCTGAATAATAAATGTTATCCCGTCTGTAACAAACCCTTCATAAAAAATTTCCTGAAGCTGGCTCTTATCTGGCCCGACTCCTTTTTCAATCGCTCGCTTTATATTGTCATTAGGCATGTTTACTGCACGAGCTTTTTCAATCGCAAGCCTAAGCTTTACATTGTGGGCAGGGTCAGTAAGCCCGCCATGCTCAAGTACAGCCAAAGTAATAATCCGGCTCATTTTCCCAAATACGTTCCCCTTCACCTTATCATTAGCCTCTTTTTTTCTTTTTATGTTCGCCCACTTTGAATGTCCTGACATAATAAGTCTATAAAGTTTATAAAGTCCATAAGGTCTATAAAGTCGCACTCAAATTATGAATAAGAACTATATACTTTAAGGACTTTAAAGACTTTTGACTTTATGGACATAAGTTGTTTCCATTATACTTGACATTTCATTAATTTAAAATATACTTTAAAGGAAATCTTATGGATAGAAATTTAAATAAAGAAACTTCCGCAATCGATGCCGCAATAAATGCAGATTGGAGTAAGGCTATATCTTTAAACAAAGAGATAATTAAAGAGGATAAAAAAAATGTCGACGCTCATTTAAGATTGGGTTTTGCGTATTTGCAGGACGGAAAAATACAATTAGCCAAAACGTACTACAAAAAGGCCCTAAAGCTTCAGCCGAGTAATTATATCGTTAGTGAAAATTTAGAAAGAATAAGAATTTTTGAATCAAAAAAAATTAAACAGGTGAAGTATATAAACCTTGATCCATATCTATTCCTCGACATCCCAGGTAAGACAAAGACTGTCACTCTGGTAAACTGTGGCCAAAAAGCAATTTTAGCAAAACTTGCAATTGGACAATCCCTTTTTTTGACTGTCAAAAAAAGAAGGGTCGAAGTCAGAACTCAAGACAAAGAATATATTGGTTGCCTGCCTGATGATATATCTAAGCGCTTAACCATTTTTGTAAAGGCCGGCAGTACTTTTTCTTGTTTTGTAAAAGAGGCTGCTTTAAAACAAACAATTATTTTTTTAAGAGAAGAAAAGAAAGGGAAAAAAGTTAGTAAATACGCTTCGTTTCCAATAAACATTAGTGCCAATCTGCATAATTTAGCAAGTGGTGATGAAGTCGAGGCTCGAGAAGAAGAATTTGAGGACTTAACTGACAATGATTTAGAAAAACTAGCAGAAACTTTAAACGAAGAAAAAGAATATCTCCCCTATCAGTCGGAAGATAAAGAAGATGAACCGGAAGAATAATGAATCATTTTCTTTTTTGAAAAAATTATTGTCCCTTTAGCTTTTTTTCTATCAAGCAGACGCTTAATTTCTTTTGGTACTCCAAAATCTTTCATTGACCGCAAGGCCAAAATAAAAGAAACCGCCAGAATTAATAAAAAAATATATAACATATGTAACTAAATCCTAAATTCTAAATTCGAAATCCCAAATAAATCTTAAATTTTAAGCACTAAACGAAAAAACTGTTTCGTATTTAGATTTTAGGGTTTAGAATTTATTTGGATCTTAGAATTTAGTATTTAGAGTTTCACTCAATGGCCCATTTCTCTTCCAGGTCTCCCAACTCTAAGATTATATCAGAAATCTCCGTCTCCCCGCTTATAATCTGACAATGAAAAAAATTGGCTAAAGTTTTGACTGTTTTTGTTAGTTTTTTTTCATTTTTAACAACAAGCCTGCAGTTTTTTAAAGCATTTTTACTTTCGCTAAGGTCAACTACCCTTATCCCCTCTCCTTCAATTATACGGCTCACAATCTTTGCGGTTTGATAGCTTTTTTGGTAGCGAACCTGCAGATTTTCCCCTTCCTCTCTTAAAATTTTACTGTAAAAACTACCTTGATAATTTTTACTAAAATTTTCCTCAGAAAAATTATCACTTATGTTTATAATTTTATAAAAATTTTTATTTCTATTAGATAAATTTACAAATACAAAAAAGCGGTCGATTAAATTAGCATTAGACTTACTTAAAAAAAATTCTTTTAAGGTTGGGAACAATTCATGGTTTCCTGAGTCTTCATAGAATATTATTTCCGAATTAAAGTAAAAATATAAATCAACAAATGATGAGGTCGCACTAGACATAGCTCTTTTGATTAAATCCGGGTCGCGATCAAGAGATGAAAGTTTACCCATCGCTCCAAGGCGATATTTTCCGTAGCCACCGGGTATTAGTACTTTTGATGTTGGCGGGAAAGTCAAAATATAGTCTGTGTCATTCACATCGATTGAATAAAGTCGCGTGTTTTTACCATAAAAAACGACATTAATCTTATCGTTGCCTTTTAGGAATATCGAAGAGACTGCAGATTTAATTATGTAGTAAATCAAACAAACTAGAAGAAACCCAAAAACAATCCCACTCCGATTTGAGATTTGTCCGCCAGCTGGCGGATTGACATTTGAGATTTTTTTATGATATTCCATGTTCTATTTTTAGTCTTTTGATTTTATTTACAATGTCGATCTTATCTATTTTATGCAAGCGATAAATTCTTTTAATAATTGAGAGCGAGGCTTCAAATTCCGGTTGCACTACCAAGTCTACTCCTAAATCTTTCATTCGTATCTGGTCTTTTTCTTTGTGGATTCGGCTGATAATGTAAAGGTCTCGATTTAATTTTTTAGCATTAAGCACGATTGCTTCTTGGATATAACGTTCCGGAACTGCCATAATTAAAATTATGGCGTCCTCTACCTGCGCATAATCTAAAATATCAATGTCAGAGGGATCTCCATATATTATATTAACTCCTTGCTTTTTTGCCTTCTCGACAATAAATAGATTATAATCAATGGCTACATATGGTATATCCGCCATTGTGAGGGACCTACCTATATAACTACCTATTCTACCGTAACCACAAATAACTACATGATTTTTAATGACTAGTTCATCTATTGGCGATTGGTTGCTGTCGATTCTATAGGTGATGAAGTTTTCTAAAAATGGCAAGTATTTTTTTATGAAAGATCTTATAGCCCTGTATGATTTATCTTTATTTGCAATGAAAATTGGCGTCAAAATAAAAGTTATAAGTACAGAAGTTATAACAAATAAATATTTGTCTATTGATATTACCTTACTTAAATAAGCTGAGGACATGAGTATAAAGGCGTCTTCATCAATCTGGAAAAGATACATAGAAAGATTGAAGCTTGCTCGAGAATGGAATCTTAAAGATATAAATATTATTAATATTACTACCGCTTTAATAATAATAACCCCTACCGTAAATAATAAAATCTGTGGCACATGAGTTATTACGTTCGCGAGCTGAATGTGACTTCCAATATAAACAAAAAAAATTACACCAAGTAGATTTCTAAGCGGCCTCACTTCTGAAAATATATGATAGTGCTCAATTGTCTGGGCCAAAAGGACTCCCGCAACCATCGCCCCTATTAAGGTAGGAATTTTTAAAATTATTGATAAACCAACGACAAAAAAAATAAAAACAACAATAAAAAGATCAAATAGCTCTCTAGAAATCCGCGCGACTTTATTAAAAATAATAGGTATGATCTTTCGGCCAAGATAGTAAAGCGATGTAATTATTAATCCTGCCTCAATTAAACCAACCACTGTATCTTTAACAATCACCCATACCGGCATATCTTGTCCTGTGATCGATGAAAATATCAGTAGATATGGAATAAAGGCAATATCTTGAAAGATAAGAATTCCCATTGCAATTTCGCCAATAAATGATGATTCCTCTCCCCTGTCTTGAATAATTTTCGCAACAATCGTAGTTGATGAAGAAGATAAAGCAATACCAATTAAAAAAGACTCTAATACCGAAAATTTAAATAACACGCTGAAAAAAAATACAAAGAGGGTTGAAAAAAATAATTGCAATAAGCCCCCAATAACAATAAATTTTTTGAGTACCAAAATCCGACCAAAGTTAGTTTCAAGACCTAAAGTAAAAAGTAAAAATATAATTCCAAAATAGGCAAAGCTACGAATTGAGTCGCTTGTTGAAAGCTCCGGGAAAAGATTTCCAATAACTAGTCCTCCAACAATGTAACCAATGAGAGGCGATATCTTGGTTTTTTTAGCAACAACTGCAAGTGCAAAAGGAATAGCTAAGTACAAAAAAAAATTAAGTGCCAAAGATAGCGAAATCTCGCCCATAATAATTCAGTATAGGAATTAATGAAGATTTTCTCAATAGAATAGTGAGCAGAGGTCAGCGGATGGTATACACTTTTTAGGATTTAACTATAGCGGATACCGTGACGAGTGTCTAAAATTATTCGATCTAGAATATTACAAG
>LBQC01000013.1 GCA_000990565.1 Candidatus Roizmanbacteria bacterium GW2011_GWA2_35_19
GGATATTCTTACACTCGGTGCGATGAAAGCGTTTGCCTTAGGTCGCAGAGCCAAATGGAAAGATTATGTTGATTTATATTTTATTTTTCAAAAATATTCGTTTAAAGACTTGGTTGATAAAACTAATTCCATTTTTAAATCTGAGTTTAATGAAAAACTATTCCGTACTCAACTTGGTTATTTTGAAGATATTGATCACTCGGAAGAAATAAAATATATCCAGGGATTTGAAAAAAAGGATGAAGATATAAAACAATTCCTTGAAAAAATAAGCCTTTCTTAAACAGTTTTAAATTGTGCGTAAAAAGACCTAATATCCTTTACGAGCCCGATCTTGGTGTTTTAAGCTTTCTCAAGGCTCTATGTAGAAACAAGAAAGTGGATCCGAACCTTTTTGATATAATTCGTGTGTGGATAATGTGAATAAAAATAAATCTAAAGTATCCTGCATTATCCCCTTTTGGAATGAAAGTGAACGCTTACATACCGTTCTTGATGAAATAGTTAAGGTAAAAAACTTATCAAAGATAATATGCGTCGATGATGCTTCGGATGAAGATCAATCAGAAGAAATAAAAAAAACTTATCCAAGTATTAAGTTAATTCGGTTAAACAATAACGTTGGTAAATCAGGAGCAATTCTTGAAGGACTAAAATATACTCAGAATAATTTTATTTTATTACTCGATGCTGACCTTCGAAATCTAAATTATATAGAAATTGAAAATGCAATCAAGGCAGTTAAAAAAACTCAAGACATTGACATGCTTATTCTTAGAAGAATAAAGGCTCCATTTTTAGTTAAAATAACTCGAGGAGATGTTTTATCTACTGGAGAACGAATAGTAAAAAAGGAGTATTTACTAAAACTTTTAGAAAGCTCTAGTAAAGGATGGCAACTTGAATCAAAGTTGAATTTATTCATGTATGAGAACAAGAAGAAAGTCTTTTGGGTACCTTCCTCGGGAATAAATACACATTGGAAGTGGGGTTGGAAAACAGATTTAAAATACCACAAAAAGAAAATGACAGATATTTATTCTGTTGGATTAATTAACCTAATAAAACTTTTTCTATTCTTTGGGAAGAAAGAATATAAACAAGATTAATTAAATTTAATTTATAAGTTCTTTAAGAGGTATTTCAATATCTGGTTGAGCTTCGCGGATTCTTCTCCATATACCATCTGAAAAAGCTACTTCAAAATGTGAAGTATTTTTGAAGTCTTGCATTGTCTTGTTTTCCTCAATAAAACAACTTTCAATTTGTTCAATTGTCCATTTTTTTTCATCAGGATTTTCTACTTTTATTGCCACTATTTCTGATTTTCTAGCAGGAATTATCTGGACAGGTATAAATCGTGTTTTCAATTTTCCTTGCATATTTAATTCCTTAAGTGCTTCTAAACGATTATGTCCATCGGCAACACCTATTCTGCCATACTCTATATTAAATTTATTAAATAAATTTAGAGCTAAAGAATCATATAGAATGTCTTTTCTCACTTCAAAAACCGAAATGGCTGGCCCCTTGTATCCGCTTTTTAATAACGATTTGATAACATCTGACGTTTGATTTTCATGAACATTATTTACAATTTCGTGAGTGCCTATTTTATAAATGTCAACAATTAAAAATTTAGGAATTAGCAGAGTTTTGTCACTATTTCTAGCTTGCATTATCGTATATTGCATAATTGTATTAGTATATCAAAGTGCTATAGAGGGATCTAACACCTGACCGGCCTGCAGACTGGTACTCCACCCTCCTTCGCCGATGCTTCCACCTACGTATAGACTTCGGCGGACAAGTCGTGAGGGTAAGCCAGTCTGAACTTGTAGATTTAGTCTGTCTGAACAATCTAACCTAAGAAAATATACTTCAGCATTTCGTACTCTTCCTTTCAGTTTACTGTGTTTTGATATAATCTTCTTATGAAAATACACATCCTAATGCACGAAAGTTTTGAAGCACCAGGAGCTATCGAGAAATGGGCGAAATATCATGATTTTCCAGTTACTTATACACGTTTCTATCAAAATGACAAACTTCGAGACAATATTGATGAATTTGATTATCTGATAGTTATGGGTGGGCCACAATGCCCTATTACAACTGAATTAGAATGCCCACATTTTCATACTAAAGAAGAAATAGAATTTATAAAGCAAACAATCGCAAAAAAGAAATCATTATTGGGAGTTTGCTTAGGGGCTCAATTAATAGGTGAAGCGCTGGGAGCCAAATTTAAACATAGTCCTAGTCGGGAAATTGGTGTATATGATTTGACTTTAACTAAAGAAGCAAAAAACGATCCAATATTCTCAACTTTTCCAAAAAAATTTGCGGTTGGACATTGGCACGGAGATATGCCTGGCTTAACTCCAGACACTAAGATTTTGGCTACAAGTAAAGGATGTCCAAGGCAAATAGTTAGATTTTCACCAAAAATATACGGTTTTCAATGTCACTTTGAATTTACTCCTGAGTCTATGGCAGATATGATAAAAAATAACGCTCAAGAGCTGAACCATTATAAAAATTGGCCTTTTATCGAAAGTGCAGAAACTCTTAGAAAACATGATTTTAGTGAAATGAACAATTTATTGTTCAAATTTTTAGATTATATGGAATCTTTAGTTTCTAAAAATAGTCATTAAATTTGTGCGTAAAAGATTCTAACATCCTCACTTCGGCTCATTTTATTCGCTCAGTGTAAACCACCCTCTTTCGTAAAAACTTTGGAGGGTAAGCCAGTCTGAACTTGTAGATTTAGTCTGTCTGAACAATTTAATCTAAGAAAATATACTTCAGCATTTCGTACTCTTCCTTTCAGTTTGCTAGGTTTGATATAAATGACATACTCCTCGGGGCAAGCCCACGAGGTATCTTAGATCTGTCATTCCTGCCCCCGATCGGAGTCGAGGGCAGGCTCCGGCGGGAATCCAGACTAAGGATAGATTAAAAAATAACCTTATCAAACAGGGTTTTGAGTTTATTATGGCAGGTAATGTTAGAGGACAGAAAGTAACGGTTGATCATAAAACAAAAATTATTTTTAGAGATTCAGAAATAATCACTGTCTGTAGTAAAAATATTAACTCAAAATAAAATCCAAGTAATTATTTTTATTTATGCACTCAAATTTCGCATCTGGATAGGCTTTCTGCCATCCTGCAGGAACCTTTGATGTTTTATTCCCTGATTTGAATTCATAGCCAAAAAGATTCCCGTTTTTTTCTTCAACATAATCAAGTTCCGCACCCGTATGAGTCCGCCAAAAATAATTCGAATATAGTTCTTGTTTGCTAGCATTATATTTCATTCTCTCAATTAAAAGAAAATTTTCCCATAAAAATCCTGAATCATTTCTATCTTTCAAAGATTTTAGGTTATCAATTAAAATATTTCGAATACCTAGATCGTAAAAAAATATTTTGTCCATCCGAGTAACTTCTTTTCTTAAATTTCGGCTAAACCCACCCAATCGGAAAACTATGAATGATTTTTCCATTAAGTCTATATAGCGAGACACAGTGTCTTTACTCATGGAAAGCGAGGTCCCTAACTCACTTAAGGAAACTTGTGATCCAATTTGAAATGCTAATAATTTTAAAAGGTCACGAATTTTTGAAGGATTTTTTATATCTCCAAATTCAATTAAATCACGATAAAGATAAGCGTCACTAACGTTTTGTAAATATTCCCTTTTTTGGAATATGCTTTCATAGGAAAAAATTTCCGGATAAGAACCATATATTAATCTTTCCTCAAGATTATCATTAAGTTCAGCTCTGTTTTTAAAGGCAGACAATTCTGAAAAAGAAATTGGATATAAATGGTAACTCCAAACTCTACCCGTCAATGGTTCGCTGATTTTGCTCGCTAAATCTAGTGAAGAGGATCCTGTAACTATAACTTTAAGATTGGGAAGATTATCAAGAATAATTTTTAAATTTATCCCAATTTCAGAAATTCTTTGCGCTTCATCAATAAATAACAGTTCATAATCTGAAACAAGAGATTTTATCTTAACTAAATCACGACTGGTAAGAATATCTAAAAAACGGCTTTGGTCTCCATTTAAAACTAAGGCGCGGAGGTTCAGTCTCTTAATAATTTCGTTTACGAGAGTAGTTTTCCCTACCTGTCTAGCCCCATAAATTACAACACCCTTTTTTGAAGAGTTCAACTTCTCTAAAATGGTTGACGTTAAACGACGAGTTATATACATATTAGATGTATAATATCATTAATAACGCTATCTGTCAAGCGATAATAGCGCCATTACCGCTAATTGAATCGCTTTAATTGTTCTTTTTCCACTTCGGGCATAAAAAAACGCTAAACAAGTTAACTGGTCTGGGCTTATGTATGAGTAAAATTAAAAAAGGTTGAATTGATTTGTCTTACTTGACTAATTCTATTTAATCTAATACTATATTAGTATTAGATTTGATCTATTACGAATTTAAATATGAAAAAAATTACTATTGTTTTAGGAGTTGTAGTTATTTCCGTATTTGTTGTTTTCGTTTTTTTCAGGACAGCTCAGGAAGAGAGAATTATAAGAGAGAAAATAATTGTTAATGATATTACTCCTTCAGATAACACGGAAAAAACTGATTCTTCTAGATACATTGACTACTCAAAGTCGTTATTTGATCAGATGCCTAATAAGAAAAGGGTCTATTTCTTCCATGCTAAATGGTGTCCAACTTGTAAAGTGGCAAATGAAGAATTTACGCAGAATATCGATAGAATTCCCAATGACGTTATACTTTTCAAAACCGATTACGATAGTGAAAAAGGGCTGAAGTCTAAATATGGCATTACCTACCAACATACCTTTGTTTATGTAGATTCGCAAGGAGAAGAGATAAATAAATGGAATGGTGGAGACATTGAAGAGTTAATCAATAACACAACTAAATAATGATTTTATTAATTGGTTTTGCATTTTTTGCAGGGTTAATAACAATATTATCTCCCTGTATACTTCCGATTCTTCCTATTATTCTCTCTTCAACTATTGGTGGAAAATCTACCGGCAAATCTAGACCAATTGGAGTCGTCATAGGTTTTATATTAAGTTTTACTTTTTTCACTCTTTTTCTATCAACAATTGTAAAGGTTAGCGGAATATCCTCAGATATTTTACGGACTATTTCCGTATTTGTAATTGCCGGAATGGGCATCTCACTTCTTATACCAAGATTCCAGTTAGTCATTGAAGGATTATTTTCCAAATTATCCCGATTATTACCACGCGGAAGTGCTAAACCAGGGTTTGGTCCAGGTCTCCTCATTGGCCTTTCACTTGGCCTTCTCTGGACACCATGTGTAGGGCCTATTCTTGCATCAGTTATATCACTTGCGATTTCAGGGACAGTAACCCTCGATGCATTTATCATTACTCTCGCTTATTCACTCGGAACTGCAATCCCCATGTTCCTCATAATTCTTGGGGGTCAAACATTGCTACAAAAAGTTCCCTGGCTTCTTGCAAATACATCCAATATCCAAAAGGCATTTGGTTTTGTAATGATTATCACTGCAATTGGCATACATTTTAATATAGACCGTTCTTTCCAGACATATATCATTACCACATTCCCACAATACGGTATTGGTCTTACAAAATATGAAGACAATAAGATTGTTCAAACGGAGTTAAAAAAAATTACTCAAACAAAAAATATAGACATAAATAATTTCGGAAAACCATTACAACAAAAGGGACCGCTTGCTCCTGAAATTATTCCTGGAGGTGAGTGGCTTAATTCAAAGCCTTTGACTTTATCTGAGCTTAAAGGAAAAGTTGTATTAGTAGATTTTTGGACATATACCTGTATTAACTGTCAAAGAACTTTTCCATATCTAAAAGAGTGGTGGAAGAAATATCAAGATCAAGGGTTAGTTATTATAGGCGTTCATTCGCCAGAATTTGAATTTGAAAAAAATAAAAATAATCTTTCGCAAGCCATAAATGATTTTGGTCTTACTTACCCGATAGTTCAAGATAATAATTTCTCAACTTGGAGGGCGTATGATAATCATTATTGGCCGGCAAAATATCTTATAGATAAAGATGGATTTGTTCGATATTCCCATTTTGGAGAAGGAAAATATGAGGAAACAGAGCAAAAAATTCAGGAATTATTGAAAGAAACAGGTAGAGAAATTGATAGTTTAATCAAGGAAGAAGAATTGGATACTCAATTTTTCCGTCGTACGCCCGAGACATATTTAGGATCAAACCGTACAGAAAGAAGAATTAATTATATTGATAATATACCTCTTGATAATTACTATCTAAATGGAAAATGGAATATCACTGAAGAATACGCTTCTTCATCAAAAAATTCATCTCTAATTCTTAATTTTTCAGGTAAGGAAGTTAATCTTGTTATGTCTCCCTCTGAAAAAATAAGTAAGGTTAAAATATATCTTAATGGTAAACTAGTTGACAAAAATTCGACTGGGAGGGATGTAGTAGATGGAATGGTGATATTAGATGCTGAGAGATTATATAATCTTATTCTCTTACCTGCCCCCACCAACTCTGCAACTCTTAAAATTGAATATCTAAATGAGGGGATTAAATCCTACGCCTTCACATTCTAAGCCATAACCACTATATTAAGAGAGCAAATCCTTCGTTAATTGAATCCAATATTTCACTCCTGTCATTAAAACTTCATCGTTAAAATCATAATTAGAGCTATGATTAGCTCCCTTTTCTATACCGTTTCCTAAATGTGCATAACATCCTGGTTTTTTTTCGAGAAAAAATCCAAAATCCTCAGAGGCCATAACTGGTCGAGGCTCTGTAAAAACTTTTTCTTTTCCAAGTACTTTTTCTGCAGTAGAAATTGCTAATAAGGATTCCGTTTTAGTATTTATTACAGCTGGATCACCAAAAATAAATTTAAAAGAATAATCTGCACCATAACTTTGACAAATACCTTTTATTATTTTTTCCATTTCAATTTTTATCTGGTCTCTCACATCATTTTTTTGAGTTCTTACTGTGCCGTTTAAAGTAACTTCACCAGGAATAATATTGTAAGCAGTACCACCATGAAATTGAGTTACTGAAATAACAGCTGGAAACAGTGGAGAAATTCTTCTGGAAATGATTGTTTGTAGGTTCATAACAATTTCCGATGCAATTACAATCGGGTCAATTCCTCTTTGAGGATGAGCGCCGTGTGTCACTTTTCCAATGATTTTAATATCAAATGTGCTCGAAGTTGCAAGAACTGGACCATCATGAATAGAAAAATACCCAGCTTTAACAGAAGGCGCAACATGAAGTCCATAAATAGATTCGATTTTGAATTTTTTAAAAAGACCATCATTCATCATTGCTTTTGCACCATCGCCAGTTTCTTCAGCCGGCTGAAAGACAAAATAAACCGTTCCATTAAATTTTTTATTTTTAGCTAAAAATTGTGCAGCTCCAAGCAACATTGTCATGTGACCGTCATGACCACAGGCATGCATTATTCCTTTGTTAACAGACTTATATTCAACCTTGGTTTCTTCTGATATTGGTAAAGCGTCTATATCAGCCCTCAAAGCTATGGCTTTATTACTATTGCCCGACTTAAGAACTCCAACTATACCTGTTTTTCCAATATTTCTATGAACAGTTATTCCAAATTCCTCAAGTTTTTTTGCGATATAATCTGAAGTATTTTTTTCTTCCATCGCTAGTTCCGGATTCTTATGAAGATAATGCCTTAATTCAAGTAATTCATTCAACATGGAATCTATGTGTTTGTTTTCCTCATTTGTTAAAGTCATAGGCAAATTATAACAAAATATTAATTAGCTCTAACTTAGATATTTTTTATAGAGGTTAAGTTCACCTCTCGGCTTTTGTTATACTTTATCAATGAAAGTTTTCAAAAACGGACTAATCACTGGCCTTATTTTTCAACTTGCCATCGGCCCCGTTTTCTTTTTTATTGTCAACTTAACTCTACAAAAAACTATGCTGGACGGATTAGCCGGTGTTATAGGAGTCACGCTTGCCGATTATTTTTATATCGCTCTTGCAATTATCGGGGTTGGAAAAATACTTGAAAATAATAAAATAAAAAAAGCTTTTGGGATAGTTAGCTCTGTAGTTCTTATACTTTTTGGGCTGACAATGCTAAAAGGAGTCGCCAATATTCAAATTTCAGCAAATACCATTATTGACTCTGCAAATATTTTTTCTAGTTTCCTTTCAGTTTTTCTCTTAACAATTTCTAGCCCATTAACCATAGTTTTTTGGACAGGTGTATTTGCAGCAAAAACCATTGAATTAAATTATTCTAAAAAGGAATTATTTATTTTTGGTTTATCTACAGGATTGGCGACATTTATTTTCATGAGCTTATCAGTAATTTTATTTTCATTAATTAAGCAAATAGTTCCAATTATTTTAATTCAATTATTAAATGGGCTCGTTGGTTTCCTCCTTGTGGGTTACGGGATTTTAAGATTAAAAAAATCTTTACAGTAAAAAAATAACAATCTCAAATATGAGTAGTTTAATAACGCTCTAAAAGAAGTTTTGCTTCTTGCTCAACGCTAAAATCTTTCATTGCTAACCATTCTGCGTCTCGAACCGCTAAGAATGATTTAGCTAAGTCGCTTCCCACCATATCAAGAATTGTTTTATCTTTTCTCAAATGCTCAATTGCCAGACCCAGATTGGAAGGAAGAAGATTAATATTATTTTCGTGCAATTCATCTTTAGTTAAATCGGCTGGATCTTTATTAACTGAGTCACCCAATTTCATTTTTTTCTCCAAGCCATCAAGGCCGGCAGTAATAACTGCCCCAAGCGCAAGATAAGGATTACAGGTCGGATCTACTGTCTTTAATTCAATATTAGTGATTGGATTATTATCATCAGTTTCTGGAATACGAATTGCAGCTTCTCTATTTCCATACCCCCAACATTTATAGGTCCCGCTCCAAAATCTTGGTTTAATTCTTTTAAAAGAATTTGCAGTTGGTGTGGTTAAACACATCAAGGCAGGTAGGTGAAATAATATCCCGGCAATAAATGATTGCGCTTTAGCTGAAATTTTTTTAATATCTTTAAAATCTGCAGTAATATTTTTTTCGTTTTCCCATAAACTAAAATGAAGATGTGCCCCACTTCCTGCCTTATCACTAAATATTTTTGGTACAAAAGATGCTATAACATCATCAAATTTTTGAGTAACCCCTCGGACGGTTTCCCTAAATGTAATCTGTTGATCCGCTGCAGCCAACGTATCAGTGTATCGAACGGGTATTTCAAATTGTCCGCTGCCTGATTCTGCATATAACATTTCTGGATATACACTCTGTGCAGAAAGCGCGTCTGTAATATCTTTTATTATTAAATTTGCGTTATCAAGGGCATATGTTTGTGCAAATAATGATTGATCGAATAGTTGCATAATGCCATCCTTCAATTTAAGTAAATAAAATTCATTTTCAAAAGCAGCTTTAATTCTAAGATTATATTCTTCAGCTTTTTTAATTACCTTTTTTAAAAATGACCTAGGGCATTGAGTCCATTGTTTTCCAGCATTATATGTATTGGTATATACTCGTGCATGGCCAGGAGAATAAGGTAGGGACTTTAAAGTATCCCAATCAGCCCTCATAAAGACCTCTCCTGCAGGGGTAAGACCTGAATTAATAGCTTGAGCATCATACATCACTGGAAGAGCTTGTTGCGCCATCGCTATCCCTACTCCGTTCTTAAAATAATCTAAAATAAATTTGTATGAACTGCCTTTGCTCTAATAACACCTGCATTATCACACCAAATAAATCTCACAAACTGAATATTTTTACTTTTTATTTCTTGAAGAATCTTTTGATGTAATTCCTTCATGCGATTATTATAACACTAAAATAACTATTTAATTAAATTGACCTTAAAAACCTTTTGATATAATAATTCAATGGTAACAGTTGAATATCTTGCAAAGGAAGTTGAAAAAATAAAAGGGAGAAATAGAAAGGTCGAGCTTGATAAAAGGTGGGAGACTAGCTTATTTAGAAGATTACTACTGGGATTTTTTACTTATTTTTCGATTGGTCTGTATATGTATACTAATGACATACTCCTCGGGGCAAGCCCACGAGGTATCTTAGATCTGTCATTCCTGCCCCCGATCGGAGTCGAGGGCAGGCTCCGGCGGGAATCCAGACTACCACTAAGGATAGATTAAAGTCGAAAAACCTTGGCTAAATGCAGTTATTCCAAGTGTAGGATTTTTTCTTTCTACTCTTACCCTTCCACTATTTAAGAATTACTGGATAAAAAAACATAAAAAGTTTTAAACTCACTTTTTTATGTTTCATGTTATACTTTGGTTATGAAAGCAAAAAAAATATTTATTAAATACGAAAAAAAGAATTCTAAAAAAGCTTCCCTAATTACGAGAGCTGTTAAGCGTGGAATAAAGGAGTATGAAGAAACCTTTAGAAAACTTGCCGCCATCTAAAATTAAGTGGTTGGAAATTGAAGACTTCGAATATCTCTGCTTTGATTTTACACAAAAATACATGTCCTACGATGAACCAATCCCGGATTTTTCAACTAGGGATAATGTGTTACTTGAATCTGCTTTAGGCTCACCAAAACAAACTTTTGCTGAAAAATTTCTCTACGAGGTTTTTAGTAAACAGGCTTCAATCTTATTCTATTCAATAATAAAAAATCATCCGTTTAAAAATGGAAATAAACGAATCGCCGTTATGTCATTATTAGTCTTTCTATCTTTAAATAATCGATGGTTATCAATAGAACCGATTGATTTGTATAAATTAGCTCGTTATGTTGCAGCAACTAGAACAATAGAAAAAGACCAAGTACTAAATAAAATAGAGGAAAAAATAATACAATACATCACATTTTTTCCTAAAAAACGTAGGAAATTCTAGCCACCTCTGATCTTAATATAATACTTTCGAACGTTTCTTTTCATGCTGAATTTTTTCCTAAAATATTCTGTAATCATTTTTAGGTGAATATGTTCATAAAGCTGTTTAATCAAAAATAATATTATCGAAAATGGCAAGTTATAATAACTACTTACTTCTTTAAAGGTCAATTTACTGATTATTTTTTGAACCGCAATATTAGAGCTTGTTATAAAAATGTTTTTGTCAGAATAATCATCGACTATTTTATTAAGTAATATTTTTCCGTATCCTTTACCATGAAATTTCTTGAGAAATACTAATGGCCCAAGTTTCACCCAGTCTTTCATTTCATAAATGCCACATAGTCCAACGAACTCACCATTTTGCTCGACTATAAATGCATTATTATATTTTCTAAATCGGGATTCTTTTACATAAACTAAGTCAGGATATAATCTAATATCTTTAATTAGAGACTTTACCTCGCTTTCTTTTAAAGGTCGTCTTATTATTTTTATCATTTTAAAATAAAATCTATAATTCTTTTTTTATATAAGGTCATATTTAAAGCAATGCTTATTACATGCTCAATTGAGGGCACGATTTCATTTCTTGCGTCTTTAATTGGAACAGTAAAATAAGGAACAGTTTCATCAAACCAAGGTCTTAGAGTCAAGATTTTTTTCCTGTCATTCTTAGTAAGCTTCTTTTCTAATTTTTGAGCTCTTATAACTGATTCACGAAATGATGGACTTGATTCCGTTGCCTGGTCGTATGTGAACCATGGCCAATCCCCGTCTCTTACCCGACCGCAATTAATTACGACATGATTTATTTGTTTTTTTCGCTCGCCATAAAGATTAAGGGCTAAACTACTACCGGCGCTATTGCCAACTATCGAAATCTTTGAATTTTTTCCGGCTAAAGAATCGATTAATTTTAAAGCTCTTTTAAGTTTTTCTTGAAATCCGTTTTCTTCGACTTTCCATTTCGCGTCAAATACGTGAGGAACAATTCCGTAATTTTTCCAACTGTTTGTGGCCCACTCATGTTTCGCCACTCCATTCCCAAGCCCGGGAATGATGATCACGTGATTAGATGAAATCATTTTAATAATTATATCCTAGTCCTACGTCTTCGAGATGTATTTTCAATTTTTAATTGAAAATCATTAATATTGTGATACAATGTATACAACGTGATTAAAGTTAAAGGAGGTGATAAGCTATATGGATGATAAAAAAAACGAAAAGGTTGTTCATACCAGAATATCAAAAAAACTATTTGACAAAATATCCAGCAAAGCAAAGAAACATCGTATTACCACTTCAAATTTATTGAGAAATTTGGTTGAAGATTACTTGGAGATTCATGGAGAAGTTTGGGACGCGATTGATGAGAAATTGCGAAATTATCTTGCCTCAGGTGAAGATTCAATTATTGGTTATCAATCAATTGTTCTAAATAAAAATAGTAATTGTTCTTTGTGCGGTAAGACTTTAAAGAAAGGATCTCAAGTATTTATCGGGTTTTTTGAAAAGTTACCTCAAAAAATTATTGTTTGTTCTGAATGTAAGGAAAAAGAAGAGATGGCAAAGAAATAACCAATATCATTATAATAAATTTATG
Source organism: Candidatus Roizmanbacteria bacterium GW2011_GWA2_35_19 (assembly GCA_000990565.1). Classification (GTDB taxonomy): domain Bacteria; phylum Patescibacteriota; class Microgenomatia; order UBA1406; family GWC2-37-13; genus GWC2-37-13. Next base: position 12,559 of record LBQC01000013.1, read on the forward strand.
CGAAGTAAAATAAATCAATTTTTTAGGTTGTGTGAAATCGTATTGGTTTCACTTTCTTTTTTATTCTATATTTTTATTTGGTCAAAAATAAAAAAGGAGGGTCAAGAAAGACAAGCGATTTTTTTGAGGAAATCACTTGAAAAACTCGGTTCGGTATTTATTAAATTTGGACAAATGTTAGCTCTCCGGCCAGATTTTCTGTCCGACGTTTATTGTAATGAATTATATAAGTTGCTTGATAATGTTCCTTCTTTCCCCAAACAATATGTTGAAGAAATAATAAATAAAGAATTAGATTTCCCCATCTCTGAATTATTTTCTAAATTTGATATTATTCCAATCGCTTCAGCTTCTTTTGCCCAAGTCCATAAAGCACGATTAAAGGATGGAAACATCGTCGCAGTAAAAGTGCAAAGGCCAAACATAAAGAAAAACGTCGATTCTGATCTGTCATTACTTAGGAAAATTGCCTTTATAGTGGATATCATTTTTAAGCCGGCAAATAAGTTGATCACGATTGTTGAAGAGTTTGAAATATGGACTCAAGATGAGCTGGATTACGAACTTGAAGCTGAGAATATCGAAAAGTTTAGCGAGTTACAAAATGTTGTTAAAGATGATATTCGTGGCCCAAAGGTATATCTAAAATACTCGACTAAAAAAGTCCTGGTTATGGAATTTGTTGATGGATTTAGTCTTTCACAAATAATACAAGCACGACGAGATAAAAATATAACAATACTAAACAAATTAAAATCATTGGGTTTTGATGATAAGGAAGTTGTTAATAACTTGATAAGAAATACTTTGGAGATGTCTCACATAAATGGATTTTTTCACGCCGATCCTCATCCAGCCAATATTATATTCAACGAAAAAGGAGAGTTAGTCTTTATAGATTTTGGTATAGTCGGAACTCTATCAAAAAAAGAAAGGGTTTTGATCCTTAGATATTTGAGGTCCATGTTAACTGGCAATTCTGATGATGCTTTTAATTCTCTCGTATCTCTTTGTGGAGAAAATACCCAAAAAAACTTAGAGGAAGTGAGAAAAGGATATGATTTGATTTCAGAAAAACTTGTTAGTACATTTGATTCCAAAACTTATCTTGAACAACAAAAGCAATCGGGGCCAATTTTAGTGGAAGTACTAAATTTGCTTCAAAGAAATGGTTTTAAAGTACCGGTCAGTATTGTTCGATATTTCAAGGCATTTGAAACAATTGAAGGATTAATTTTTGCCTTATATCCTGAATTACAAATTAAAAATATGGTGAAAGAATTTAGAAGAGTCTCAATATTGAATATTATTGATTCCTTGCCAGAAGCTTTAGAAGAAAAAAACTTAAATGACATCATGCTTAAATTGATAAGTTCTATAGAGGATGGATTGTTATTAAGGTAAATTGTCTATTCCTTCAAATTCTTTGATAACCACTGATTTTATTTTAGATTTTAGCTCTTCTTTGATATGTGGATAAACCATTTCTTTTTCTCCCCCAATACTTTCACAATCATCTTCAATTAAAACATCGGGTAGAAGTTTTTCCGCGACATTTTTATAATTTTCCCCTTGTTTACGAAAGTAAAGATTTTGCCAGTCGTTTTCAACCGCATTGCCAACCGGAATATAGTTTTCCAAATCATTAACCGATCCTGGCGAGGCTTTGAAAGGTAAAATTCGCTGAATTATTGCAGCTTTTGATTGTCTAACCCGTTCTTCACGACTAACTCCTTTAGCCAAGGCATGCATTAGGACCGTTCCTTCAGTAAAAACTAAAATTTTCATTAAAATTTTGATATTTATTTAACCCCTGAGATTATTTTAGTATAATCTAATTTATGAAAATTCTCATAAGAGAAATTGCTCCCCCTGATTACTCGCAAACAATTAAAGTTATTAAAAGATCAAATACTGATTCTTTAGGTAAAATTTATCCTCAAAAGTTAATTGATGAATTTTGTAAATAATATAGTCTGGAAAATTTTTTGATAGATATATTGAAGAAGTAAAAAAGAGAGGATTAAAGGAAATTATTCTTGAGGGCAGCCCCTTAGGAGAGACTATTTATGAGCATTTTGGTTTTAAGAAAATTAAAATAATTAAGAAGAACAGGATTGGAATCGATTATGCTGATGCTTATATGAAAAAGTCGCTTTTATAAATGTATTAAAAATACAGTTGGCATATTCAAACTTTTATTTAACTTAAAGGTTTTTAGTATAATTTCATCATGATTTCATATCAGAAAGCAAAAGTTGAAGAGGCTCCAGATATTAAAAAACTACTTTATAAAACTTGGACCTCCGCGTATTCTGACATTTACTCACAGGAGGCGATCGATGCGGTAACGTCTGAGTGGCATTCAATTTCACTTTTAACAAAACAAATTTTAAATCCGAATGTTTCTTTTATTGTTGCAAAAAGCGATGAAAAAATAATCGGTATGTGTAATGCGGAATTTAAACCAAAAAATAAATTGCTATATATTCAAAGACTTCATGTTGATCCTAAGTTTCAGAATCGAGGAATTGGATCGACTCTAATCAAAAAAGTTATGGGCAAATTTCCTAGTTTAATTAAACTAAAGTTAGAAGTAGAGAAGCAAAATCTGAAAGCTTTTTATTTTTATCAAAAACACGGATTTAAAAAAGTAGGAACAAAAAATTTTCTTGTGAAAGGTGTTCGCATGCCTTCTTTAATAATGGAGAAACTTATCTAAAAAAGAACCACTAAACCAAAGATAATGAAGGTGAATAAAATCAGCCACCTGGCGGTGTAAATAACCAGTTTAACTGCTTGAAGTGTCTGCTTTTTGTGCCAAAATAAGATGAAAGGAAAATAAAGAGTAATGATTGCGCAAATTAGGGCAGAAGTTGAAAAAAGTGTTAAGAAAAGTAATGGCCCTAAATAGTTTGGAATCTTATTACTAAATAATTGATTTCCACTTGCCATCAGAAGTGCCACAAGACCAATATATACAAGAAGAGTAAAAGCCTGTATGAATGACATGTATTTTAATGCTCGATCACTTACCCTATTCATTACCTTAATAATATCATTTAAAGTATTTTTTTGCACAGTCGTAGGGCATAATTTGCATCTCGTATTGTGATAGGAAGAAATTAGGTCTATACTCTAGGCAAGAGTATAAATAAATGATTAAAAAAATCCAAAAGATTCGACTTCAATATAATTGTCCTTTTTGTAAAAAAGATATTATCGCTTCAAAAAAAACTGAAGTTTTTTATCGAAGTCACTGGATAAATGGTTGCAATGAATGCTTTGAATTATCAATTAGCGAAGCAACTACAATAGGATTTCAAGAAGTTGATTATTAAAACTACTGTTTTCCTTGTTTTCTTCGTCTTATAAGCTTTCTCATACTCCCGTGCATTTTTTTACTCAAAGAAGGTTTCGCTTTCTTGTAGTTTCCTTTTTTAGTTTTGTACATGCCTAACCTTAACACTTGTCTCCCCCATTGTCAAACAAAAAACTATTAATCATGTTACAATTTTTTTATGCAGAAGTATTTAATTGTATTTTTTTCTGTTGTCCTCCTCACCATACTTGCGCTTTTTGGATTCAGCTCAATGAATGGAAAATCAAATATTAATCCCAAAGTTACATCCGATCAATATGCGTGTAATAGCGATGTCGATTGCCAGGCTACTTGCAGCTTCGGATGCGTCAACACAAAATGGATGATTGGACGGGCTGATTGTGAAATGTTTGTGGATATTACATGTACTTGCTTCCAAGGACAATGCATAGATAAAGGCCTCGAGCCTGAAAGCCAACCTACTGACTCTGGCGAATGAATAATTTGGTAGAATATCTTCATGAAGAATGTGATTATCACCTGCTCCGATAAAAAATATGGTGATTTTTTGATTGATCATTGGCTTAAATCGGTGAAAACAAATGTTAATTTAAAAAATATCGATATTGTAATAATTGATTATGGACTTTCTTTAAAACAACTTAAAAAATTAAAAAGTCATAAGGTAATTATTTATAAAGGAGGAAAAGAATACCATATTGTTAATAAAAGGTTTTTTGATTCATGTAAATTTTTGAAAAGCAAAAAATATGATCAGGTTCTATTCATTGACGGAGGAGATACGATTATTCAAGAAGATATTTCCTTACTGTTTACTAAAGACAAGAATTTATTCCGTGTTGTACCACTTGGAATGGAAGTTCTTTTTTTTGAATGGTTTATCTTTAATAATTTTGAAAAAGGTATAAAAGAAAAAATTTGGAAAGTCGTCAAAGACAAAATTGTCATTAACGCTGGTGTGATCTTTGCTCCATATGATAAGTTCATTGAGTTATGTGATCTTATGAAAAAACTTATAAAAGATAAGTGGGCTTTTGGACCTGATCAAATTATTTTGAATTATTATTTATATCAAAATAAATTTAAATTCATAGATAATAAATACAACTTTATGATGAGCACCGAAGAGAAAGGATTCCTAGTAAAAAAAGGGGTCTTTTATAAGTCGACCGGAGAAAAAATTGCAATTGTCCACAACGCGGGAATGGTAGATTTTTTCCGGCCAATAGATAACTTTGGGTTCGGTGAAGAGTTTAACCAAACAAAACATTTAGTCTATCATGCTAAAAAAACCCAATATAAATTACTTGGTTTATACAAAAAGATTTTCTCCTAGAATCATTTAAATACCTCTACCCCCTCTTAAGGTATCACCTTCTGAAAAAGGAGCTTGGACTTCAACAATGGCAACCTGTAAATGATTGTAGTAATGTGAAACTACGCCCACTTTTTGATCGGCCATAAATTCTCACCGCCTTCCTAATGTATAGGATAACAGAAAATTACGCCTTTGATTCTATCTGGAAAAAAGTCATACGATTACCGCTTTCGTAAATGGCTTTGTAAGATAAAATTTCTGTTTCGTCCGATAAAATTCTGGGCAATATCCTTTTTAACTCCTCAAGTAAATTGCTTTTATTAAGAATCTCTTCTTTCGTCATCCAGACAAATTCTCCGTCGTCAACATTCTGCCTAAGGACTCCATTTGAATAATCTGAGACTATCATATGAAAATAAAATTCCTTATCAAGATCTTTTAAATAAGCATTGCCTATTGCACGAACTCTAAGGTTTTTTATCGTCAGTCCAGTTTCTTCCATTACTTCCCGACGGGCTGCTTCAAATAGTCCTTCGTTAAATTCCCGGTGTCCTCCTGGAGCCATAAGAATACCTGGCATTATTTTTTTATCCTTATGACGATGAAGCATTAAATACTTATCTTCCTTTTTAATAAAGCATTCTAAGGTAATTGATATATTTCGATTTTTCATCAAAATCATTATAACAAAAACCCCGCCTTTTCAGACGGGGCTAATTCTTTATAGACTTTATAAACTTTCGACTTTATGGACTTAGTAGCCCATCCCACCCATTCCTGGCATTCCGCCGCCGCCCATAGGAGCAGCCGGAGGATTTTTCTCAGGTAAATCGGTGATTAAAGCTTCAGTTGTAAGTATCATTGTTGCGACAGACACGGCATTTTCAACTGCTGTCCGGACAACCTTTAGAGGATCGATTATTCCGGCTTTGATCATATCGATCGTTTCAGCCTTTGCTGTTGACTCGGTCGCAAGGACATCAAATCCCTGTCCTTTAGCACTTGCCGTCCTGGCTTTTGCGATTAATTCACCAGGATTTAAGCCTGCATTTTGCATCAATTTTGCAAAAGGCGCTTCAATTGCGGTCTTTACGATTTCAAATCCAATCATCTCGTCTTTAATAGCTCCAGACTTTTCAACGTTCATTTTTTGACTGATATCAAGAAGGGCTACGGCTCCACCTGGGACAATCCCCTCTTCAAGGGCGGCCTTAGTAGCTGCGACTGCATCAATCACTCTTTCTTTCTTGTCTTTCATTTCAACTTCAGTAGCTGCCCCGACATTAATGACGGCGACTCCACCTGATAACTTAGCTAGTCTCTCCTGAAGTTTTTCTCGGTCAAATTCCGAAGTATTAGCTATTAGCTCTTTCCTTATTTGAGCAACTCTTCCTTCAATTTTTGATTTTTGTCCTTTTCCACCGATGATTGAAGTATTTTCTTTATCAGACTTCACTTTATCAGCGCGTCCACAATCCTCAACTTCGACTCCGTCAAGTTTTTTACCTAGATCTTCAGAGATCACAGTTCCACCTGTTAAGATGGCGATATCTTCAAGCATCTCTTTTCGTCTGTCTCCAAATCCAGGAGCCTTGACAACGAGGGCATTAAATGTCCCTCTTAATTTATTGACAACGAGGGTAGCCAATGCTTCGCCTTCCACCTCATCAGCAATAATAACTAAGTTCTTCGAAACCTTAACAAACTTTTCCAAAAATGGAAGAAGGTCTGAGACCGCAGTGATTTTTTTATCGGTAATTAAAATGTACGCGTCTTCGACTTCTGCCGTCATCTTATCAGCATCTGTTGCAAAATATGCCGAGGCAAATCCTCGGTCAAATTGCATCCCTTCTTTATGATCAAAAGTTGTCTCAAGGCTTTTGCCTTCCTCAACGGTGACAACTCCATCTTTTCCACCGACTAACTTCAAAGCTTCGGCAATTAATTTACCTAGTTCTTGATCACCGGCTGAAATTGTCGCTACATTTGCAGCATCTTTTAAAGTAATTTTTGTTGACATCTCTTTAAGTTGAGACACTACATATTGACTTGCCTTCATTAATCCTCTTCTCATAACCATAGGATTAGCTCCAGCCGTAATCATCTTATTTCCCTCATTCACGATTGACTGGGCTAGCACGGTTGCGGTAGTTGTCCCGTCCCCTGCGATGTCAGCCGTCTTTGAGGCCGCTTCCTTCACCAACTGGGCTCCCATATTTTCAAACGAGTCTTCAAGTTCAATTTCTCGAGCGACACTGACTCCATCATGGACAACATTAGGTGCTCCCCATTTCTTGTCTAGGGCAACATTACGTCCTTTTGGACCAAGAGTGGTTGCGACCGCATCTGCCAACTTATTAACACCATCAAGTAATTTTTTTCTAGCTTCTGTTCCGTATTTAATTTGTTTTGCCATAATATTCTAAAATAAACTTATAATTATGCCACGACCGCCATGACATCTTTTTGTTCAATTAATAACCATTCTTCATTCCCGACTTTAACTTCGTTTCCACCCCATTTTTTGTAAAGTACCTTCTGACCAACTTTAACTACCATCTCTCCTGTCTCGCATTTTTCTTCATCACAGCATTCACCGCAACTTTCTTTCCCAGGACCAACGGCCATAACTTCGCCCACCTGTGGCTTCTCTTTTGCCGAATCTGGAAGGACAATACCTGAAGGAGTTTTTGTCTCGCCTTCAAGAGGTTTAACTAATACATAATCGAAAAGGGGTTTTATTGTATTCCCTGTTGTTTTTACCATAAGTTTTTAGATAAAATGAATTTATAACTTAAGTTTTGACAAAAAACATCATAGTAAAAAAATTCAACTTTGTCAATAGGATGTTTTGTCTGCTAACAATATGGATGATAAGAAAAGCCTGTCAGAAATTGAAAAACTAAGATCTGCTTTGCAGACTGCCAATCTGCCTGCTAACTTGCATGACAAAGCGGCTGAGCAGATTGAGCGAATTGAATTAGCACTTAAATATGGAGGTAATTTATCACAGCTTGACATCACAACAAAGTATATAGATTGGATCAGTCACCTGCCTTGGTACACACAAAGCAATGATGTCCTTGATATTAAGAATGCCCAGGAAGTATTAAATAAAAATCACTATGGTCTGGGGGAAATAAAAAAAAGGGTAATAGAATATCTATCAGTTTTACTTCTTCAAAAGGCTAAAGATGTCGATAAACTATTCCATGCTCCAAATCTTTTTTTTGTTGGACTAGCCGGAACCGGCAAGACTACTTTTGCTAAATCCGTCGCTGAAAGCTTGGGCCGTAAATTTGTAAGGATTCCGTTCGGTGGCTTATCATCGGCGCTTGACCTAAGAGGTCAATCTAAAATTTCGCCTGAGGCCGAGCCTGGAATGATAATGCGTGCTATAAGAAGAGCTGGAGTCCGTAACCCCGTCATTCTTCTTGATGAGCTTGACCGGATCACTCCCGAGTCGCGGGCCGCCATCATGGGAGTCTTGATTGAGCTACTCGACCCAGGTCAAAACGCTAATTTCGCCGACTACTTCATCGACTACCCATTTGATCTGTCTCAAGTATTGTTTATTGCTACCGCTAACAACACTAATAATATCTCGACAGCAGTTATGGATCGGCTTGAGGTGATCCAGATGCCTTCATATACCGATGAGGAAAAAATTAATATCGCTAAAAATTATGTCTTTCCTAAATATGTCACTGAGGCAGGGCTCACAGTTGATAACATCAAAATAGAAGACTCACTGTGGGAAAAAATCACCAGACCCCTAGGGTTTGATGCTGGAATCAGGAGTCTGGAGAGGACTATTGAAGGGATTGTCCGTAAAGTGGCTTATAAAATCGTCTCCGCCCAAGGCCAGACTTTCACAATTAATGAAACAAATATTAAAGAATATCTCTCATAATTTAAAATTATCAAGTGTAGCGGTCAGCGACTTTTGAAGCGCCGTAGGAGTAAGGCTTAATTTTTACTTCATACCCAGATCCTCTTATCATCCCAACTACCTCATTTATCATGTCCCGCGTCTCACCATTATGGCCAATATCAACATGGATTTGGATATCATATCTTGAAATGCCGTTAGTTTTGAAAAAATTTACGAAGTTCTCTGAAGTTTCAAGTGACATCGTCGCCTCCTGGTAAATCCTTTCTTTTAAAGAAATTTTTCTGTCCTGAACAATTCTTTTCCAGAAGTATATCCCCCCCCAACCGACTCTATGGATAATTAAAGCCGAGACAAAATCGTATTTATTTTTTTCAATTTTCTGTGAGTCGGTTCCGACAATAATTTCATATTTTGCCGATTTGTCAGCTCCCATAAACTTGGAGACGATATTTTTGAGTTTTTCTAAATTAACTTTGCCGTAAGTCGGGCTTTGATAATCCATAAATTGATCCCTCTATTTTACCAGAAATGGAGCTATAATGAGTCTATGGTGAAGAAAATTGCTGAATTATTGAGAGCTTTTAAAAAGAATTTTTTTCCTTCTCTTAAACAGGTTCTAAAAAGCACTAAATGCTGTTAAGTCTATTCGTTGCAACAATTAAAATCAATGACTGAGCTAAGTGCTTTTCCAATTCTTGCAAAAAAGCCAGTTTTTTCCCCAGGCTTTACTTCAATAGGTGGGACAATATGATTTGTAGGAGGGATCTCAATATTTTCCAGTACTTTTTTATCGATTGATCCAAGATTCAGCCCCCAAAAAGTGTTATATAAATCATAAGATTTTTTAAATAAATCGTAGGCTTTTTCTTTATCACCTTGATTAAGGGCTTTAGTGGCCACTTCCATCACTCTCATTGATGAGGCAAGTAGGTGTTTGCTTATACACCAAACTTCTCCCTCATAGTCTTTAATGATCATCTTCAATAATTCTTTCCTCATCTCCCGCACCTCTTGGAGCAAATCAAAATAAGTGTTTTTTCCTGTTTTTTCGGCAGTAAAAAAGAGATGCTCTTCGATTGAGATCAAATTCATTATGGCAATTGATAGATCCTCGTTTGACGAAAGATCAAGACTCTCCCCCTTCTCAAATTTCTTAATTTTATCCATTAAATTTTTTACTTTATCTTCAGTTTTCATTTATGTCAGATTGATGAGGCAGAGAAATTTTTTTCGCTTTCGAGGGGACCCAGACTCAGTAGGGTGAGACTCTCGTGCGATAAAAAATTGCGTCGCCGAATCAAGAAATTATAATAATAATTTAAAAATAAAAGTCACCATCAAAAGAAATACCAAGGGAACAATCACTTTTTGAAAATTGAATAATCTTTTACCCCTATTCTTCATTCTAATAAATTTATCAGCAAAATTTGCAAGTAAAAATGTAATCATCCCCAAAGTCATGCCAAAAAACACTTTATCTATCTCTAAAAAAGTATTTCCAAGATGACCTAACTGTTTAGTATAAAAAAGATAAACTAAAGTGCTTATATAAAAAACCATTACCCATAAATAAGGATTGCTGAATATCTTTTTTTTAATTTTTTCTGCTAAAAAAAATGCAATTGCCGTATTTAAACCCGAAATCCAAATCGAAACGAGAAGATCGTCTATCCCTAGTTTTTTAGCAATCAATAGTCCCCCACCGACTGTGATTATACAAACTGGACAATTAGCGTAGACTGAAAACATAGTTATAAAATTATTTGATAATATTATACTATGATTTCTGAATCATTAAAAAAATATTTTATTGCTACCGTTTCAAGCTTGGCTATCTTCGCCCTATTGTTACTTTATCTTTTTTTCCGCCGGGGCTATATAGATTTGTATATTGTCAATAAGGTTTTCGCTGGGTCATCATTAATAGTGCTTGCGTTAGTTCTTTTAATAGGAAGTCTTGGTCGTTTTTACAACTTTTTTGATCCCTGGCTTGTATACAGAAAACATCTGGGGATCATAAGCTTTATATTGGCTTTATTTCATGGAATTGTTTCACTTTTTTTTCTCCCGGGCAGATTTACTCTTAGCTATTTTTTGACAAACTATGTTACTTTTATTTTAGGACTACTTGGCTTAATCCTTCTTGGTTATTTATTTTTCATTTCATTTAAAGTATTTACAAGCAAAATGGACCCAAAAAAATGGTGGGCATACCAGGTATGGGGAGGGCGAGTAGCTGGATTACTCGTTTTCTTTCATTTGGTTTTGATGAAATATCCGGGTTGGATCAGATGGTATCAAAATGGAGGAAATGATGAGTTGGTACGACCGTTTATGCCGCCTGCGAGCATTATCGCTGCAGCTTTTGGATTCTTTGTAATCTTAGTTCGCTTGTTTGAATCAATGAATCAAAAACTTGTAAAATCCATCACGCCAATTTTATTTATGGGATTAATAATTTTTGTCGGGTTGTCTTTCTATATAGGTAAATCAAAAACTCCAGTTGCCTTACCTATTAAGTGGGAAACCTGTATTCATCTTTATGGAAGCAGGGTTTTAAATAATTCTACAAAATGTGCTTCAATTGATGGCCGCGTAGTTACCAAATTAGAAAACTAGCTTTTATTCTTATAGCCCTTCTTGATCTTTGGATAATAAATAATAATTGTCATTAGTAAATTCATAACTAAAAGATAAATTGGATATAAAGCAGTAGTAAAATTAAATCTTCCTAAAGCAAATAATGACAAACCGTGACGTAGGATATTTAGCAAGTATGTGAATAATGTTTCGCTTGCAGGATTATTGATTGTCTTTCGGATTGTTGGCACAAAAGCTAGAGCATCTATTAACGTAACCAAGATAATAGAAAAAATTGGATTTTTTGTAATATACCAAGGAATTATTGATATTATAGATCCGATGAAAAAAACCTTATCCAATCTTGTCACATCTTTTGTCCCCTTTCTAAATGCAAGAATAGCGATGATGATTACAATTGCGCCTGTTACTCCTGTTCCCCATGAGCCCGCTCCCCCACCACTTATCCACTGACCAAAAAACGCAAGTGTTACGATTATTGACCAAGTTAACCAAGTAAATAAATGTGGCTTTGTCTTTCCGCGGATTGTATCAACAATATAAGGAGTATGACCTATGACTGAAAGAATAATTGTTATTATCCCAAGCGACTCTTTCATTAAATGAGTATATCAGACAATATTTTACTTATAAAAGATAAGTATTAGAGATTGTTAAAGCATTTAAGTCTGGAACAGCATAATTTTTAAATTATAAAGAATGACTTGACTTACAGAATATATTGTAGTATATTTAATTCTATTACAATTTCATAAACTATATGAGCTTTATAATAATAAAGAAAGGAACAAGAAAGAGTCCTTCTCAGATTAACATATCTGAATCTGCTAAGACGATCACATTTTCTGCAGGATTTTTTAGAACTTATAAAATAAGTGTAATAAGGACACCATACATAAGATTAGCTGTAGATATTACCTCTAAAGAAATTGCGTTTGAATTTGCAGAACTTGATAAAAAGAATAGTGAATATTTAAAACTGACCCCTACAATATCAAAAACCTCTGCATCATGTTCCGTTAATTCCATTTTATCAACATTCTCTACTGATATAAAAGAAATATCTGGTATTTATAAAGATGGAGCAATATCAGGGCCAGTTAAAATAAATGGTTTTTCAGAGCATGGATTTATTATTAAAATAAAAAATAGAGAAATAGTTTAATCGACAAGTATGTATTACTTTAATCAAATCAAAATACAAGGACAAAGTCTGTTTTTATTGCTATTGTTTATCGCAATTATGATTCTTTTATTGACGGTTATTGGAGGAAAAGCAGATATTAAGGAATTAAACATAACGGTTTTACACGAAGTATTACGATTCACTTTGAAAAAGTAGTTATTTCATTTTTATATTTAATTTTGTTTTTTTTGCGCTACGCTCACAAGGTTGGCGCCTCTTAATCCCAAAAAATAAATATTTTCACACCCTACGGGTGAAATGAAAGGGATATGAATTTTTTTATGGTGTTGGAGTGAGCGTTGGCGTTACCGTGATAGTCGGAGTTGGAGAGGTATTAGGTTGAGCGGTAGGACTCGGTGTTGTGCTACTAGTAGGAGATGCTGACTTGGTTGGTGTCGCTGTTACAAAAATCTTGCCTCCAGTTACAATGATGACGTCAAATTCATTTTCACTATCAAGTTCTGACGATTTAGTTTTGATTTCATCAAATGAAGATTCGAGTTCATCTTTAATGTTACTTATAATTTCTTCAAAATTAACTTTTGCTTCAATAGTTGTCACTGAGTTATCAAACTCTTCAGCATTACCAGTCTTAATGTTATCAGCGCTATACCCCGCTTCCTCAAGTGCCTTGACGACTTCACCCGCCTGGCCTGGCGTACCGGTCCCATTTATGACCTGAATCTTAACAGTTGATTTTTCAATTTTTGGTTTTTCAGTTGGAGTCGGCTCACTTTTTTCTGCGACTACCTCTTTTTTTTCTTCTGTTTTTTTTGGTTGCTTGGACATTATGTATCCACCAATAATAGCTGCAAGAATAACAACACCAATAATAACTAGTAAGGTCTTATTATTTTTCTTTGGAGGAGCCGGAAATGTATTTAAATTATCGTCCATAAGTACAAAACTATTATAACGCCTATTATTTATTCGTCAACCCCAAAATTGTTTAATAAAAAATTTTTCGCTTGCCCGCTTGTGCAAAGCACTCGGGCCTGGAACAACTTGGTCATTATAGCGCTTATTAAAATAATTAGCTTTTATGACGGCTTCCACCATCTACATATAAAAATAGCCCGTTAATATATTTTGCCTTATCACTTACTAAATAACTTACCGCCTCAGCAATATCTTCGGGAGTTGGTACCCTTTTCATGGGGTTTGAATCGGCAAATTTTTTCCACATATTGTCATCCTCCAGACCAAAGCCAATCCAATTATCTGTTCTGGTTGTACCCGGGCAGATAGCATTTATCCTAAAGCCTTCTGGTGCAAGTTCTATTGCTAGCGATTTCACCAGATTGGCTACTCCAGCGGAAGCTACAGAATAGGCAAGGGCGCCTATCTGCGGTTTTTCCTCTACACTTGATGTATTCAAAATTATTTGTGGAAATTTTGTTTTTTTTAAAAGTTGGTAAAAATATTTTGGTACTAAAAATGAAGAATCCAGTTTGCTATTTAATACAAATTTCCAGTCTTCAAAAGATGTTTTTTTAAAACTATGTGGCTTATCATGCATGCCGCTTACAACCAATACATCCAAATGATCATATTTTTTAGAAAACTCTTCAACAGAATCTTTAACATTTCTTTCATTACCACCGTCTAGTTTTAACAAAAGTCCATTTTTATTAATTTCAGTAAAAACTTTTTCACCAGCAGCCTTGTCATAACAATAAGTTACAACTACTTCAAAACCTTCCTTGTGAAGTTTTAAAGCAATCGTACGACCAATCCCTCTGGAAGAACCTGTTACTAAAGCAACTTTATTATTAGACTTCATGGTTTGATTATGTCAAAAAAGAGATAATAGAATTTTGCCCACCAGCGTGCATTTCTTCGCGAAGAGCACACGAATTTGGAATTTCTTAATTTTCATAGTTTAATTTTAATATCCTCAAAATTAATTTTGGTTTTTTTCCCGTAAAGATCTTTTCTCATTTCTAAAGCAACGCTTGAGTAGTTTTGATGATTAATTTTTTCAATAAATTTTCTTAAAGAATATATAACGTTATCTTCTGCATATAATAATGAGTTATAAAGTTCAAGTTTAAGCTCTCTATGTAATGTTTTAATATCAAGAATATCTTCTCTGTAAAATCTAAGATGTTTAAGTTCACTCTTTGGATTTAAGCTTGTCCACATAAGAATCATCAATGCTTTGTAACGTTGTTCTTTGAAGTTAAATTCACGTTCATTAATCTTCCCCTTCGATTGGAGAAAAGACTGGAAAAAATTTCCTATTAGTCCGCCAATTCCCAAGGAAGTTAAAATTGTTGTAATTGTCCCTAAATCCATATTATTCGCTGATTATACAAAATTATGCTTATTAGTGAAAGCTCTTCCTGATCCTGATTTAAGATATTTTTCAAAGTCAAAAGCAGTGTATTTGTTGGAGAAGGCAAAGTAAGAAATAGGTTTTACAGGAAGTAGTGGTTTAGTTGCAGGAACATATCCTTTATTGTGTCGTTCTATTCTTTCTTTCAAATTGTTTGTGCAGCCAATATATGGCCTATCGGTTCTACATTTTAGGATATAAACATAGTGAAACATATTAGGAGAATTCCTCCTTCGTTAAAACTTAGTTTACTTTATTTGAAGCTGGGATAAAAGAACAAAAACAGGCGGACTGCGTCCGCTGAAACCCGATGAAGCCCTCCTACGCCCTTCGGGCTTCGGCGGGTGAAAGCGGAGGGTAGAGGATTTGAACCTCTGTAGGGATTACTCCCTCGAGTTTTCGAAACTCGTGCAATTGGCCGCTATGCGAACCCTCCATTAGAAACCGTTGACGAGTCGAACATCATTTCGTTACGAGTTTACGGTTTCTTATGTCCGCCTAAGTTCGCTCCCCGCCTAAGGCGGGGTAAGAACGGGCGGATCCATATAGTTCTATTTTACCAAAGCAAGAGCGATTTAGTTATAGAGGCAGAAAAAACGAAGCGGCCAAAATACTTAAAAGAAAAGTAATTAATCCCCCTAATATATCAAGTACATAATGTTGTTTAACAAACACAGTTGAAAGTGTTATTAAGAGACAAATAGTTAAAATAATTATTAAAGAAGTAGGAATTGCTAAGTATAAAAAATATGAACAAATCAATGTTGCAAATATATGAGCACTTGGAAAACCATTAGTATCTTCATCATGTTTATATATAAGTAAAATTAGCTTACTGAATATATCACTTCCCTGCACAATTGGTCTTTTAACACCATTAGGAAAAAAGTACCAGAATAATCCAGCTAAAATATAGGAAATAATATAGCTGACGAAAAAAACATAAATATATTTTGTATTCCACAGTAAAAATATAGTTGCAATAATGTAAAGAAAATAACTGACATAAGGGATAATAAATATTGGAATAAATGGAATATGGTCGTCGAATATAATTTTCCAATAATATTTAGATTTCCTTTTGTTTAATGGAATATATATGCTTTTCACCAGCAAAAAGAGAGCTAAGAGGTAAAATTTATCCATAATATATTATAACTTCAATTGTGATTAATACCCATTTGAAGTAAAATTAGATCCTGAATAGGTAGTTTATGGCGCGTTGGCGAAGTGGAAACGCAGATGTCTGCAAAACATCTACCGCGGGGGTTCGATTCCCCCACGCGCCTCCAAGTATGATTGTTCATCTGGCATTGTACAAATGGAAAAAGACAGCAAATAAAGAAGAGGTAAATAGGATAGTAAAGAAAATAAAATTATTAAAGAATAGAATTGAGGGAATAAAAGACATAAAAGCTGGTGAAAATTTTTCTAAATATAATTTAGGATATAGTCATGCTTTTGTAGTATTTGCTGAAGATAAAAAATCCTTAGAAAAATACAAGAACAATAAAACCCATAAAGAAATTGCGATTAAAATAGAAAGGATCGAAGAGGAGTCATTAGGATTTGATTTCGAAGACTAACGTAAGGAGGGTGGGCAGGACGGTAATGCGCGAGTCTTGAAAACTCGTGAGCGTAAGCTCTAACAGGTTCGACCCCTGTACCCTCCGCAACGTAAAAAATTTTCAAAAAAAGTTTGAAAATTTTAACGTTGCTGGGACGTTGAAATTTTGTTAAAAATTTCTTACGTCCCGCTTTCGAAAATTTTAGTCACTTTGATATAATTATTTTAATGAAAATTACACTTCTTAACGAAAACTCTGTAGGCAGAAAAAATCATAAATTATGTTTGGCCGAGTGGGGTCTTTCAGTATTTATTGAAGTAAATGATATTAGAGTACTTTTAGACTCAGGACATACTGACGTCTATAAGCGAAATGCTAAAAAATTAAGCATTGACTTAAATCAGGTAGATTTTGTAGTTTTATCACATAACCACTGGGATCATACAGGGGGTTTGCGGTTTCACGAATTTAAGGAGAAAAAGAAAATCTTTATTCATCCCCAAATATTTGATAAACTTCCTAAGGATGAATCAGATAAAATAAGTAAAGATTTTGAAGTTATTTCATCGACGAAACCTCTTGAATTCTCGAAAGACATCTTTTATTTAGGCGAAATCCCTAGGCTAACAGCCTTTGAAAAAGGCGGATATAAAAGCGACCCGATGCTCGATGATTCTGCCATTGCGATAAAAACGAGCGAGGGAGTTGTAGTTATTTCTGGATGCTCTCATTCAGGGATATGTAATATCTGTGAATATGCAAAGAAAATAACCGGTCAAAAACTTCTTGGAGTTATTGGCGGATTTCATTTATTTGAGGAGGATATGGAAACTGTTATGAAAACAGTAGAATATTTCAAAGTAGAAAAACCAAAATATCTCTTTCCTATGCACTGTGTTGACCATGCGGCTATGGCTCATTTCTACAATAATTTTCAGTGTAAAAAATATTCATCAGGCGATACTTTTGAAATATGAAAATAGTTCCGGTTGTAATTTCAATTATTCGAAAAAATAACAAATATCTTATAACTAAGAGGGTTGTATTTGATAAAGAAGATAAGAGATTTTATCCGCTTGTTTGGAACATTCCCGGAGGAGGAATTGAATTTGGAGAAACACCAGAGAATGCTTTAATCCGTGAGACGTGGGAGGAATTAGGGGTTGAATTAAAAAATATTATCCAAATTCCAAAAATTTTCTCGGAAGTCCGTGATCACTGGCAGGGTCTTTTTATTGTTTTTGTATCTGAATTATCAGACTCAAATGCAAAAATAATCCTAAATAGTGAGGCTAGCGAATTTGGTTGGTTCACTCTTAATGAAGCGAAAAAACTTAAGCTAATGCCAAAAACTATAGAAATGCTTGAAGAAGCTGATAAAATATAGGAATGTTTGTCTTATTGCTACTATCGATCTCGGGTCTCATCGATTCCCTGTACCTTACCTGGGAGCATTATAGAAAAGTCATACCTCCTTGCACTGTGAATCATTTATTGCCCATTCTGTCAGACTGTGGAAAGGTCCTAACAAGCCCATATGCAGTTGCATTCGGAGTCCCACTTGCCCTTTTTGGTGTATTTCATTACGGTTTATTGTCAATATTGTTTACCGCTACCTTTTTTTCAAAAAATAAAATTATCAAATACATTGTAATCATTGAATCAATTGGTGGTTTTTTTGCCTCAATTTATTTCATGTACATCCAATTGATCGTGATAAAAAGTATCTGCATATATTGCACGCTATCGGCGCTCATTAGTTTTATTATTATTTACTTGGTTTTCAAAAAACTAAGAAAAGAAAGGTTTGAGCTGTTTTTGGTGAGTTGCTTTCAAAGACTCCAATCATGAAACTAATTGGAAGTAAATTTATCTATAAAGATAAGTCTTTAAAACAAAAGGTAAGTGGAATAACATTTGAAAATCCGGTAGGTCTAGCTGCTGGCTTTGATTACAATGCAAATCTGACTCAAGCTCTTTCATATCTTAATTTCGGATTCCAAAGTGTCGGAACGATAACTTATATCCCCTACGAGGGCAATCCCCCTCCCCGCCTGGGAAGACTTCCAAAATCGAGATCACTTATGGTTAATAAAGGATTTAAAAACCTAGGGACAGATTTCATTTCTAAAAAATTAAAAAATCTTGAGTTTAAAATTCCTATTGGTATAAGCATCGGGTTGACAAATTCTAATGAAAATAAAACGCTTGATCAAGCAATTAAAGATATAGTCGCTGCTTTTAAAATCTTTGAGAATTCGGGAGTCAAAAACAGTTATTATGAATTAAACATCTCCTGTCCTAATTTAATAAACAATAGTATCAGTTTCTATAAGTCCGCTAATTTAAAACAGTTACTCCAATTGATTAAACGATTGAAGTTAAAAAAATCAGTTTTTATTAAGATGCCAATTGAAAAATCAAATGCTCAAGTAATTTCAATTTGCAATGTCTTAATTAACTCTAAATTTATAAAGGGCGTCATTATTGGTAATTTACAAAAAGATAGAAAGCATCCATCACTTGTTAAATCCGAGGTTAAAAAATTCAAAGTTGGCTATTTTTCCGGTAAGGCCTGCGAGGAGAGATCTAATGAGTTGATTAAGTTAGTTTATAAAAAATATAAGAGTAAGTTGATTATTATTGGATGTGGTGGTGTATTTTCCGGCGCTGACGCTTACAAAAAGATAAAGTTAGGCGCAACTCTTATACAATTAATTACAGGTATGATTTTTCAAGGCCCACAACTTATTGCGCAAATTAATCTAGAATTAATTGATTTGTTAAAAAAGGATGGTTTCGAAAATATCAAAGAGGCCGTTGGAGGAGACGTATCAGCGTAACATTACACTGATAAACATATATGAAAAAAGCACTATTTGCCGCTTTAGGTTTTTGTCTTTTTTTTAGTCTACAGATAGTTCTACAAAAGAAATTTTTAATTACTCAAATTAACCCCTTGCAAATGAATTTCTTAATGAATCTTACCAGTTTTATTCTACTTACCATTTATGGTCTTATTTTTAACAAAAAAATATTTTCATTTAAACTAGTTAGACCTGTACTTAGGCCATATTTAATTGCAACGGTTTTATGGATTGCAGCAGATTTATTTGCAATATTTGGATTAAAAATGTCTTCTTCTGTTAACTATTCAATCCTATCTAGAACGACAGTCTTTTTCACTTATTTTATGGCAATTTTATTTTTTGAAGAAGTTTATTTCTTTAATAAAGTGGTTTCGATATTCCTATCACTAATCGGAAGCTTTTTAGTCGTTTATAACTTTAAGACAGCT
The DNA here is from genome assembly GCA_000990565.1 of Candidatus Roizmanbacteria bacterium GW2011_GWA2_35_19. Lineage (GTDB taxonomy): Bacteria > Patescibacteriota > Microgenomatia > UBA1406 > GWC2-37-13 > GWC2-37-13. The sequence continues at coordinate 32,106 of LBQC01000013.1, forward strand.
ATCGCGGTTAATCCTGGCGATCTATTCTTTTTAGGATTTGCCATTTTTATCAGTTTGAGCGGCCTTTTTCGCCCAAAGATTTTTAAACAGATTTCCCCTATTCATCTAACTTACTTAATGTTTTGTCTATCTACTTTAATTTTAGGTTTATTAACCTTTTTCCTTGACCCGCTTAAAGAATTGGTTATCCCACAATTTATAATTGCAATTTCAATTTTTGGACTACTTGGTTTTAACTTAGTTAACTATGCAATCCAAAAAGCAGGCGCTTCATTTTTTTCTGTAGTTTCAAGTCTGCTACCTTTATTTACAGCTGTGTTTACATTTTTCATACTTGGAACCCTGCCAACATTTAATCAATTAATTGGAGGTTTGATAATTATCTTTAGTATTTATATCTTTCAAAAAAAATGAAAACAATACGTCAAGTTTCCGCAGGAGGAATCGTCTTTAAACTAATCACTAATCACCAATCACTAATAACTAATCGTCTATGGTTAGTAGGTCAGCATTCACAGCATAAGGGATGGGTATTTTTGAAAGGATTAGTCGGAGACAAAGATACTGATGAGTCAAAGGAAGCGGCCGCATTAAGAGAAGTTGAGGAAGAAGGCGGAATTAAGGCCAGAATAGTTATAAACGAACCGATAGTCGTCAGTTATGAGTATGTTTGGAAAAATGAGCTGATCAAAAAAACTGTCTATTATTATTTAATGGAATATATATCCGGAAATACAAAAAATCATGATTGGGAAATGAGCGATGTTAAATTTTTACCGGAAGATGAGATAAAGAAAACTCTTACCTACCCTTCTGATAAGCTCGCTTTTGAAAAAGCCCTGAAACTAATATAATGGAATCATGGAGGAAAAAAGAAGCCGACTGCAGATATTTAGATACAACGCAATTCTTTCTATTTTGTTTTTTTTTCTGTCGACTTTCTATATAGGCACACAAATAAAAAATTTCGATCCAGCGCGATTTACAATTTCGCAAATGAGTAGATTTTTAACTCCCGAAAAACTCTCATATCATTTGGCTTGTGGCAGTCCTTTCGTTTGGCCTACTCGGTTTTTTCCCCACTCATTTATATCACAATATACATCTTTCAATTGTTATAGTAATGTTTTTTACTTGGACATTGTCAGAGCATCTATTTGCTAACCTTACAAAAAACGAGGGATTTATTTACTTCACAAATAATTTAATCTTCATTCAGATGGTTATTATTTTCTTCTTTGTTGTGACAAAAAACTTTAATGCAATTTTCGAAAGTATTTATCTTTTTGCAGTTTTTATTTGGATAATTATATTTATAGGCAAGTTTCTTAGGAAGTGATTATTTAGACGTATCAACGACTAAACTAAATGGTAGGGCTGTTAACGCAATTACTGAATAAGCAAGTGCTCCTATAGTGATCATAACCTTATCAGGAAATGGGTCATCTTTATATACCTTTTTAACATCGTCAACCATTCTTTTCATTAATCCCCCATAGATACTTTCAGGTTTGATCACATCTTTTACAACAGTAGCCGGAAGACTCATTACGGTTAACACAGGTAAGCAAACAGCCATTTCGGTCGTTTTTAATACTCTTGCTGGTAAACTATCCGATTTAATTGATTCTATATAAGCTTTTGCCAAATCTTTCGAACCTCTTAATAATTTCCTTGTATAACTATGAGGAACTTCTTTCATGAGAATCATTATACTATAGGACTTTATATTTATCAAATGAAAGCGGTGCGAGTGGAGAGAATTGCCCGTTGTGGTATGGAGGACGCTTCGTCTCCGCTCCATAGACGGGGCATTTTATTATTAAACTCGAGAGCGGTGGATGGGATTTGAACCCACGACCTCCCCGCCATGGCGGGGCATTCTAGGCGCTGGTATCGTAAACAGTTGATAAATCTTCACTTTAAGCGGTCCTAGTAATCTAAAGTACTCTTTTTCTTCTGAAACGGTCGGTTTTCTTCGTTTT
>LBQC01000014.1 GCA_000990565.1 Candidatus Roizmanbacteria bacterium GW2011_GWA2_35_19
GAAACCCCCCTTAAATAAAAATAAATATTTCAAAAAAACAAAAGAGTTAATCATCTACATCTACAATATTGTCGAAGATGAGTGGTCATTTCTTTCATCAATGCAACCTATCAGCAAAAGATATGAAATGATTAATGATTGCAATGTCTACACCGAGTGCTACTTATTTGCTAATTCAGAAGTGAATGAATTTGTCTATATTTCCCCACTTGAAATTTCTGAAAACTTTATAAACTATTTTCAATCAATCACTTCAAATAAAAAAGTAAACGTCTTAGTACCCCAGATGAGGACGGGCTTAATATGCAAGGATTTATATACTGACAAAGAATTGTTTGGCAATCTAATTAAAATTGCCAAGAAATATAAAAAAATAAAACTAGTAAGCTATGCAACGTCGCCGGAATTTTTGGAGTTGAAAGACCGATTGATCCAACTTGGGATAGATGTTGTCACTCCTGAAGCTCCACTTCTTGAAAATGCCTGGACGGTTAACTTTTTTGGAAGTAAATCCGGGATTAGGCAACTTGCCCAGCAATCGCGGGCCGTTGAGCCTGACTTTATAATGCCAGACGGAATGATATGTGTAGGACGGCTTGACGCTGCCAAAATTGCTGCCAACCGTTATATAAATGAAAAAGGAGTTGTCTTAAAAACTAATAAAGGAAGTGGTGGAGACGGGGTTATGATTTTCCGCGAAGGCGAACTTCCGCGAGATTACAAGGCATGTGAGCGAAGAATATATGAGTTACTTAGTGAAGACGGCTATTGGGAAAGATTTCCGATAATAATTGAGGAACTAATCGATGTCAATTTTACAACCCTTGATAATTTTCCAAACATTGAGTTTAAGATTGGAAATAATGGAAAAATAGAAATGCTCTACTACTGCGTAATGATGGTCACTAAAGAAGGTAAATATGTGGGACTTGATATGCATGAAAGCGTCCTAGACCGGCGGACGGCCGCAAGGATTATTGATACTGGATACTACATCGCCGAGCAGTACGCTCAGTCCGGGTATCGAGGTCACTTTGACTTGGATATGATCTCTGATAAAAATAATCATATTTATGTATGTGAATCAAATACCCGAAACACAGGTGGGACTGATGTCTATAAACTGATTAAAAATATGTACGGGGATGATTTTTTATCAGATATTTATGTGATCAATCGCGACGACTTCAAGTTTAGTAACAGGAAAAAAGCTGCCTTTGATGAGGTCTTAAATGTCCTTCGTCCAATTTTAATTGACCGAAAGAAAAAAGAAGGAGTAGTCTTGTCAGCATCAAAGCCATTGGAATTTAACCAATTATCATATACTATAGTTGGAAAAAATAAAAAAACTGCTTATAATTTACAGAAAGAATTTTTTAGTTTAATGGAAGTTTACGGAACCAGGAAAAATTAAAATAAATAAAATGAAAAAAAAAGAAAAACCGCGTAAAAAAACTCGTAAAAATTATTCGTATCCGAAAACGGCCGCAATAATATACAGCGATGTCAGAAAAGAATATTTTCCAACTGAAGCTCAATACATCACTGAGAAAGATGCATTTGATGATGCAAAGATAATCTCCAAATATTTAAACAGGTTAAAAATCCAGACATATTTATTTCCGGCTAACGAATTGTTAGCAGGGAGACTCCGAAAAAGTGGACCGGATTTGGCGCTAAATTTAGTCGGATCGGTCAAGGGGAATGAGTACCTTGCCTCAACAATCCCCGCCCTTCTTGAGCTACTAGACATCCCCTATACCGGAGCGGGAGTCCTTGGTGAGTCGCTTTCTTATAACAAGTTCATTATAAAAAAATTATTGCAGCAAAATGGAGTCCCGGTCCCCAACTACCAAATTTTTAATTCGCCGACTGATTCGATTGACCCGACTTTGAGATACCCATTAATTTCTAAATTAAATGAGATACATGGAGCGGTTGAAATCACTAATGACGCCGTATCTGAAAATGAAAAACATCTCCGGGAAAGACTAAAATTTATGATAAGTACATATGATCAACCAGTCCTCGTCGAAGAATTTATAGTGGGCCGGGAAATTACGGCCATACTACTTGAAGGCCTTAATACTAAAGTATATTTCGGTGAAAAAATATTTAATAAACCAAACACTAAGTATGTATTTGCCAGTTTTGAGGATCAGTGGACTGAGGGCATAGAGGCCTATAAATACCAAAAATATGAAGACCCCCTACTTCGGGAGTACGTAAAACGGGCCTTTGAAGTGACCAAAATGGCAGACTATGGAAAATTCGATGTCAGACTAGACTCGTCAGGTCGATATTATTTTGTCGATGCCAACAGTAATCCGGCTTTCGGGCCAAAGGAGCTTGACTGCGCGATAGCCAATATTCTTGATATGTATGACATCACTTTTTCTGAAATATTAAAGAGACTGCTACTTAATACTTTGAGGGATTCACAAGGAAAAGCACGCCTTCCAATTGGAAAGAATGGAGATAGCAATGGGAATTAAAACGATTGCTTTCCTATACAATGTCCGCCACTTTTATCTTGATGTTGCCGATTATCGTAATCAGCTTGAAGCCGATTTTGATGATCCGATAACGACCAAGTGGCAGATAAAACGTCTAAAAAATCTTGGTTTTAAAATAATTCCGATTGAAGCCAATGAAAACGCGTACTTGAAATTAAAACGGTATAAAAAGGAAATCGATCTTGCATTTAACGTGGCCGAGGGAATTTACGGGAAAGACCGCGAGCTTCAGATCCCGGCTATTCTTGAAATGCTACAGATCCCGTACACTGGGTCATCCCCCTTAACTCATGCATTTGCTTTAAATAAGGGCAAGGCCAAACAAATTTTTCAGGCCGAGGGAATCCCAACCGCCCCTTTTCAAATAATTAAGACTGCAGAATTTACATTGGATAGTAAATTGAAATTCCCCCTTATTGTAAAACCGGTCGCTCAGGGGTCAAGTATGGGGATTACGAATAAAAGCGTTGTTAATGATATTGATTCACTAAAAAAACAGGTGGCAAAAATTATTACTGCTTTTAAAGAGCCTGCCCTAGTTGAGCCATTTTTAGAAGGGCGCGAATTTTCAATCGCGATGCTTGGCAACCCGGGCGAAGTTTTGCCGATTATTGAACCTAATCATAGTATGCTTCCTAAAGGCTACCTCCCCTTTGATTCTTATGAAGTGAAATGGTATTTTGAGGAGCAAGGTAACTCTAACTATTTAATGTGCCCGGCAAAAATGGATAAAAAACTAGAAATAAGGATAAAAGAAATCTGCCATGAAGTATGGAAGGCGCTTGAGGTCTTGGACTGGTGTAGAATCGATATAAAATGTGATAAAGAAAATAATCCTTATGTCTTGGAGATTAATTCACCGGCCGGACTAATCCCACCTGAGGTCTCAACGACATCATATTTCCCGCTTGCCGCGCGGACTGCCGGGATGGATTATGAACAAATGCTTCTTCAAATCATTAAAACTGCTTCATATCGATACGGTTTAAAAATAAAATAATTGGCGATTTATTTGTTATAATTACACTTACGAAAATTACCGGGCATGTAGTTTAATGGTAAAACACATCTCTGATAAAGATGAGACCGATAGTTCGATTCTATCCTTGCCCACCCAAGTCCCCAACTCCACCCCTACACGACCAATGTTTTTTTACCCTGCTTCAACTGAGACAATATTCGTTTTTTATGCTTGAAAACTTATATAAAGCTTCGAACCAAGAGCTATTGAAATTCTTTCCAGTAAGGAAATAGTTGGAGATGATTCCATATTTTCTAACTCAGCTAATTCTTTATAGCCTTTTCTTTTCAATAGTTTTTTTTCAAAGTCTTCCCAACTTGTCAGATCATTAATTTTTCTCATATCTGTTAATTATAAATATAACATAAACATTATATTAATTAACTTATCAAATGTCAAATTCTTTAATACGATTAAGGGCCGTTTTTATCTCAGTAAGGGGTGTTTTATTAGTCTCTATGGACAATGCTCCCTCCTCGTCCCACTAAACCACGAAATACATATTACTTTACATCTCTGAGGTGTGAGTACAATTGTCCCGCCGAGCGGGGCTACGATGAACAAGTCGGTGGTTTTGAGACATCTTTAGTTTTTGGGGAACCGGCATTTTTTATAATTTCTCTTGACAAACGAATTGCTATATATTGTATAATGTATAGCAAATGGGGACTAGGGCTTTCCTGGGCCCCTTTTTTTATGGGAAGATTTTGAGTCCGTAGTTTTGAAATACACCATTCTTACAATGTAATTTAGTTTTCACAATTTCAAAAGCTTTATTCTCTTTATCCTTATCCAATGCCCATCTTCCAATTGGATATGCCATAAGGTCAGCAATTTGGTGGCCAATAATATTTTGAGTCTTCTGATTGAAAGAAAGGTCAGTAAATTTGTTCCTAACTTCCTCTGATTTGATAAATCTGTTTCCTTTCACTCTAAAATTTTCATAAACTGTAGCCAAAAGTTTATCGTTATGTGTTTCCCTTGATTCGGCTCGAAGAATTATTGAATCGTTATCTCTACCTAAAAACATAATGGCTCGCTCAAGGATAAATTGAAAACAGAGATGATAAGGATTTACAGGACTGGAATATGTCTTGATTAACTTGAATTTATTAATCGCCGCCGCAATAACAGTAAATTTTAGAGAGTTGATGATTTTATCCAAATCATTGAGAAACAAGTCCCTTTTCTTTTTATCAACCAAGCTGACAAAACTATTTTTTTGTTTGCGAATATCATAAGACCGTAAAATGATTGACGGGTCATTAAAATATTTTATTTTTAGCTTATTAATTTCCCGTTCAACCACTTTTGAATAATAATCAAGGTCAAAGATGCAACCAGCCAATACAAACATGGGGTAAGATTTATCAATTTTATTCTCAAGTAAACTATGATCTCCTGATTCATCCAAAAACATCAGTTTCATATCTACCTAAATTATATACCCGTCAAAATTAATTTATAACTTTAAAAAATACAAGAGAGGAAATTCGCACCCCAGGGGTAATTTTAGATCACTCCAACAAACTCCAACTCCACCCCAGGGGTGTAGTTGTATAGTAAGTACACTCCAGGAGTGTACTTATGATTTTTTCAGAAATAAATTGGAGCATAAAAAAAGGTAGGCATTCCCGCGGGACGAAACCCTTTGGTAGTCCTACCATCATGATTATCCTATCATAACACAAAACCTCCATTCATTTGTCAATGACATTTACCACGCTACTTTTCCCCTCTCCCCCCTATCCATTCCCATTCCCCCACCTCGATGCTCTGAGAAAAGGAGGTTTATGATCTAAATAGTTGGAAAAGTGATAAAATATGAATTATGTTTGAACAATCCTTTAAAAACATTGATGATGTACTTCATAGAGATGCTGGAGTCGGGACAGAACTTGATTATATTGAGCAAACTTCATGGATTTTATTTCTAAAATATTTGAATGATTTTGAAGAAGATAAAAAGACTGAAGCGGCTTTAGCCGGAAAAAAATATAAATATATTATTGATCCTAAATTTAATTGGAAAGTTTGGGCAGCACCAAAAACCTCTGACGGAAAACTTGATCACAATAAATCTCTTTCGGGAGATGATCTGACAAAATTTGTTGATCACGAATTATTTCCTTATTTAAAAAAATTTAAATCATCAGCAGATAGCCCGGATACAATCGAATATAAAATCGGTGAAATTTTTAGTGAACTCAAAAACAAAATTCAAAGCGGATACGCACTCCGTAATATTTTAGACATTGTAGATGGAATGCGATTTAGAACTGATTCAGAAAAACACGAAATGTCTCACTTATATGAAAGCAAAATCAAAAATATGGGTAATGCAGGACGTAACGGCGGAGAATTCTATACTCCTCGATCATTAATCAAAACGATTGTCAAAGTCGTCGCTCCAAAAATTGGTGAAAAGATTTATGACGGAGCCGTTGGGTCCGCCGGATTTTTGGTCGAAGCTTATGGATACCTAAAAGAAAGTAAAAAACTTACAACTTCTGATGTTGAAATTCTTCAGAAAAAAACCTTTTATGGAAAAGAAATAAAATCGCTTGCCTACATTATTGGCGTGATGAATATGATTCTTCATGGGATTGAAGCACCAAACATAATTCATACAAATACATTGGCCGAAAATATTTCTGATATTCAAGAAAAGGACAGATATGACATTGTTTTGGCTAATCCTCCGTTTGGGGCTGGAATCAGGAAAGAAATTCAACAGAACTTCCCCATCAAAACCGGTGAGACAGCCTTTTTATTTTTACAACATTTTATAAAAATACTTAAAGCTGGAGGCCGAGCTGGTATTGTTATCAAAAATACTTTTCTTTCCAACACTGATAACGCTTCAGTCTCACTTCGAAAGCTATTACTTGAGAGTTGCAACCTTCATATCGTCCTCGACTTACCAGGAGGCACATTTACTGGGGCCGGAGTCAAGACAGTGATATTATTCTTCGAAAAAGGATCCTCAACTAAAAAAACTTGGTTTTATCAATTAAACTTAACACGGAACCTAGGTAAGACCAACCCACTTAATGAAAAAGACCTTGAAGAATTTATCACTCTTCAAAAAACTAAAGCCAGCTCCCCAAATTCTTGGATGATTGATATGAAAGACGTCAACCAAAAAACCTTCGACCTCTCCGTCAAAAACCCAAACAAACAAACTGAACAAAAACTCCGAGAACCGAAAGAGATTTTAGAGGAGATGAGAAAACTGGATAATGATAGTAAAAAAATCTTGGACAAAATTTTCATTAATATTTAATTTGTAGTGAATATTAATTAATATGGCTTTAATACCTCCAGAATATTTGAATGCAGTTGTTTCAATAGAAGTAGATCAATTGATAAATAATAAAATTGAAAAAATTTCAATTGCAACAGGTTTTTTATTTGGAAAGCTCATAAGTACGAACTCTCAAACTAATGAATCATTTTATTCAATATATTTAATTACAAATAGACATGTTTTTGAGAATAGAAAAACAAAAGAATTGTTGAAAAGTGTCTTTTTAAGATTTAATCTTTCAAAAAATAGAGGAGCAAAGCATTATCAAATAAATCTTTTAGAAAATAATAAGCCTATTTGGATTAAACATAATAATGACATTGTTGATATAGCAGTTATTCCGCTAAATGGTAAAAAATTAAGAGATGAACAAATAGAATTTTATTTTTATAAAGAAAATCAAGACATTTTTTTATCTAAAAATTTTAAAAACTTAGGAGTTTCTACAGGGGATGGGATTTTTGTTTTAGGATTTCCAAATGGTATAAGAGGTAAAACTAAAAATTATGTAATAGTAAAAAAAGGAATAATTGCCCGTTATGACGAGGAATTATTAAAAGAAGCTCATTTTTTTATTGATTCTTCAGCATATCCAGGAAATAGTGGTGGGCCGATTATTTATAAACCAGAATTAGTTGCTATACAAAATACAAAATTTATTAGCCGATCTGCATTAATAGGAATAATAAGTGAAGGGATAACATTTCAAGAAATTGCTATTAGTGAACAGACGGGCAGACCTAGGATAGCTTTTGAAGAACAAACAGGAATAATTAAAGTTGTTCCAATAGACTTTGTTATTGAAGCAATTGATCATTATGAAAAAGAAAAAGGCGTTCCAAAAGCAAAAGAAAAAGTAGGTAATGATCAAAACTTTATTTAATACTTAAAAAGTATGACTGAAATAGAAAAAATATTCTTAACTTCTTCTATCACCATAATTGGTGGAGTAATTATTTTTACGATGCAACAAATAATCTCAAAATTTTTTGTAGAAACTATTTACAGACAAAGTGAAATTATCAGTGATATATCAGATGCATTAGTATATTACGCGAGAGAATACAGTAGTCCAGGTCTTTTATCTAAAGAACTGCAGGATCAGGCTCATAATAAATTCCGCCAATTAGCATCTTTATTAAAAGCTCGATCATATATGATCAAATGGTATGGTTTTTTAAGTTTTTTTAGTATCATTCCAAATTTAAATAATATAGAAGAAGCTTCAAGTAATCTTATAGGGTTGTCTAATTCGTTATTTAATAAATCCGATGGAGTGGAAAATCATAATAGAGTAGTAAAAATAAAAAAATTACTAGGTATTCCGTCTGGAATTACATAATAATATGAATACTAACCGGCAAGTCATAAATGCTAATCAATTAATTAAATCCATTTTGCAGAAGTATATAAAACTTGGACTTAATAATTCTGATTTATTCAAACAACTTCAGAAAGATTTACAAAATCAAATTTGGGTCGATAAAATTCAAACAGTATTAAGTAAAGTTAAAAATAGTAACTACATTTTTAGTATTAGTACGGAGATTAATAAAGATAAAAATGATCAAAGAGTTCGTGAAATGTTTGCAGAATTTGATGTTGCTCAAAGACTATTAAACACAAAATTCTTTGGATCATTTACTAATGTCGAATATTTAATAAAAGATAAAAATTATCGTAGTCCTGACTTTTTAGTATATGAAAATGCCAGCCCAGTTCCTGTTGAAGTAAAATTTCTCACACCGCAAGACTTAAATGAAAAAAAGTTTTTTCAGAAGTTAATAGACAAAATTAACAACCATGCTCTGCAACAACTAAATAGCTTCTACGAAGAAAAACAATTCAAAAAAGGTGTTATTTTCATTTGGTCAGACAAGCCAGTAAAACTTGCAAATATAACATATTCTAAACTTGAAGAATATTTTAAAGAAAAAGTAAGTAAACAAAAATTTGAGGTAACGATAATTTGTATTTTAAGCGGTTTGGGTTTATGGGATTTTTATATATGAGCAAAACTAACTGGCAAACAAAAAAACTTGGGGAAATTTTAAAACTTGAATATGGAAAGCCATTACCAAAAAATATTAGAAGTAATAACGGCAAATATCCTGTGTATGGAGCAAATGGAATTAAAAATTTTTCAGATCAATTTTACTACGACAAATTCAGCATAATTGTTGGTAGAAAAGGATCCGCAGGTGAAATTAATCTTACTAAGGAAAAATTTTGGCCACTTGACGTAACGTATTTTGTGACCTTTGATAATAAAAAGTATGATTTGAAATTTTTGTACAATCTTCTCGATACTTTAAAACTTCCAAAACTTGCAAAAGGCGTTAAACCTGGAATAAATCGCAATGAAGTTTATTCTATTGAGGTAAAAACTCCTACCTTATCTGAGCAACACCGTATCATCAAAAAATTAGATAAAGTTTTTGGGGAGATTGAGAAGGCGAAGGAAAGTACAGAACGGAATTTGCAAAATTCTAAAGATCTTTTTGAATCATATTTACAGAATATTTTTGAGAAATCAAACGATGAATGGCAAGAAAAAAAATTAGGAGATAAAAATTTGTTACAAATCATTGATGGAGATAGAGGCAAAAACTATCCAAAGAAGTCTGATTTTTTGAAAGAAGGATATTGTTTATTTTTAAATACAAAGAATGTAAGACCGAACGGATTTGATTTTAAAACCACCATGTTTATTACAAAAAAGAAGGACGATGCGCTTGGTAACGGAAAATTACAAAGAAACGATGTATTACTTACAACACGCGGGACGATTGGAAATATTGCCGTGTATGGTGAAGATGTTCCTTTTAAAAATATAAGAATAAATTCAGGAATGTTAATTTTTCGACCAAATACCAAATTAATTACCCCTGGATATCTCTATACAATTTTTCAATCAGGGATAATGAAATTTCAAATTAAAAAATATGTATCTGGAGCTGCACAACCACAATTACCAATAAAAACACTAGTAAATTTTTCTATTCCTGTCTTAAAATCTCTTTCTGAACAAAAATCTATTGTCAAAAAATTAGATGAATTATCCGAGAAAACGAAGAGACTTGAAGAGATTTACAAACAAAAATTGGCGGATTTGGAGGAGTTGAAGAAGTCGATATTAAAGCAGGCTTTTGAAGGAAAGTTGTGATTATAGGTCTGGATTCCCGCCTCCGCGGGAATGACAAACACTGGATCCCAGTTTTCAAGGGGATGACATGAAGAAATTTGGGAATGATGGTTATAATATAAAAGATTGGGATTATAATGTTAATATGAAAAATATTTATCTGTTTATTGATGAATCAGGCGGAGGAAATCCAAAAAGTAGCAAATCGGAATGCTATATTGTTTGTGGGTGTCTTGTTCTTGACAATAAGAGAGACGAAATAAAGATTAAAGCTGATCAGATTAAATTTAAGTACTGGAGTCGGACTGATGTAATTTTTCACTCCAAAGAAATTGGAAGAAAAGAAGGAGATTTTAAAATTTTAAAAGATAAAAAAATAGCCGTAGAATTTTACAAAGATTTATTTAATTTTCTTTCATCATCTTCTTTACAATTATTCATAGCTTTAGTTGATCAAAAGAAAGCGCTTAATGAAAACTGGAATTCTCAGAAAGTATATAAAGAAACAGCAGATACTGTTATTCGAAATTTTATTTTATCTTTAATAGCTATCGGTGAAGTTAGAGGAAAACTTATGATCGAATCAGCAACTGCGGAAAAAGACTTTATTTACCATAAAACTGCTGGATTTTATTTATCAAATGGTATTAATAACCTAGGCATTTCATTTAAAGAAGTTCAAGATGTTTTGACTGAAGTATCTTTTGTAACAAAAAAGAATCACGACATTGAAGAGCAAATTGCTGATCTTATGGCATATGGGGCAAAACTAAAATTTATAAAGAAAAAACAAACAGAAATGAATCCTTATCAGTTAGGTATTTTAAAAATAATGAATTCAAAATTATTTAAGATGCATCCTGACACTGGGGCAAGAAAAAAGAAGTATTACGAGCAGATTGATAGTTTCAAAATAGTCCCATAAATGCAAAAAAACTGGGTCGTGGCATCACGCTCACTCACCAGTCTTTAGCATTAACAGTATAAGTTACTATTCGTCATCTGTCAATATTGAAATAAAACTATGAACGAAGCAGAGACAAGGGCGGAATATATAGACCCGAAACTAAAGGTAAGTGGGTGGGGAGAAATCGAAGGATCAAAAATACTTCGAGAATATCGGATTACTGAAGGGCGAATTCAAATCGGAGGAACACGTTCTAAACCAGAAATAGCCGACTATATATTAGTCTACAAAAATCAAAAACTGGCCGTCATTGAAGCAAAAAAATTAGAATCTTCAAAGACTGAAGGCTTAGGTCAAGCAAAAAATTATTCAACTAAACTTCAAATTCAATTCGCTTACTCAACAAACGGTAAAGAAATTTATCGGGTCGATATGAAAACAGGCAAAGAAGAAGATGTCCTTAACTTTCCAACCCCAGAAGAATTATGGAATAAAGTTTTTTCTGACCAGAACGAATGGAAAGAAAAATTCTCCGCAATTCCATATGAGGACATTGGCGGAACCAAAAAAGTGCGCTACTATCAAGAAATTGCCGTTAATAATACGCTTAGTGCAATTGCTGAAAATAAACAAAGAATTCTTTTAACGTTGGCAACCGGAACGGGAAAAACATTTATTGCCTTTCAAATTGCATGGAAACTTTTTCAAACAAGATGGAATTTAAAACATGACGGAGTAAGACAACCAAGGATTTTATTTCTAGCTGATCGAAATATTTTAGCTGATCAGGCTTTTAATTCTTTTTCTCCATTTCCAGAAGATGCACTTGTTCGTATTAACCCATTAGATATTAGAAAGAAAGGAAATGTCCCGACCAATGGCAGTGTATTTTTTACAATCTTTCAGACTTTTATGAGCGGAACAAATAATACTTCTTACTATGGCGATTACCCAAAAGATTTTTTTGATTTTATCATCGTTGATGAATGTCACCGAGGTGGAGCAAATGACGAAGGTAACTGGCGAGGGATACTAGAATATTTTTCACCTGCTGCCCAACTTGGATTAACCGCCACACCAAAAAGAAAAGATAACATTGATACTTATAAATATTTTGGCGAACCGGTATATATTTATTCACTAAAAGAGGGAGTTAATGATGGATTCCTTACACCATTTAAAGTAAAAAGAATTAAGACAACTCTTGATGACTATATCTATACTTCAGACGACCAAATTATTGAAGGCGAAGTTGAAGAAGGAAAGATTTATACAGAGCCGGATTTTAATAGAACGATTGAGATTGAAGAACGTGAAGCAAAACGAGTAAAAATAGTATTAGAAGAAATTAATGAAAACGAAAAAACAATTATTTTTTGTGCCAATCAAGGACACGCTCTTTTGGTTCGCGATTTAATAAATAAATATAAAAAAAATACCAATCCTTTCTACTGTGTTCGAGTAACAGCAAATGACGGTGCTCGTGGAGACCAATATCTGCGAGAATTTCAAGATAATGAAAAAACTATTCCTACAATATTGACTACATCTCAAAAGCTTTCAACAGGAGTTGATGCCCGTAATATTCGTAATATTGTTTTGATGAGATCAATCAACACAATGATTGAGTTTAAGCAAATTATTGGTAGAGGAACTAGACTTTTCGATGGGAAAGAATACTTTACAATTCTAGATTTTATTGACGCTTATAAACATTTTTCCGATCCTGAATGGGATGGCGAACCGATTGATTTAACAACAGAGGGAAAAGATGAAAATAAAACATTTGTCAAAGAACCAACAGCCATATATGATGTTTCTGATCCTGAAGAAAAAGAAGAACCAAAGAAAAAAATAAAAATAAAATTAGCTGATGGAAAAGAAAGGGAAATTCAACATATGATCTCGACTTCATTTTGGAGCGCTAATGGCAAACCAATTTCATCTGAAGAATTTTTACGCAATATTTTTGGCACCTTGCCCGAGTTTTTCAAGAGTGAAGAAGAATTACGAAAAATTTGGTCAAACCCGATTACACGAAAAGCATTCCTAATAAAAATAGCTGAGGTCGGATATGGGATCGATGAATTGGAGACTTTACAAAAATTGATTAATGCCGAAAATAGTGATTTATTTGATGTGTTGGCTTATATTTCCTTTGCCACTCAACCGATTTCCAGACAGAAGAGAGTCGAACAAACAAAAAACATTATCTTTGAAAATTTGGACGAAAAAGAAAAAACGTTTATAGGATTTGTTCTTGAAAATTATATTGATAAAGGAGTTGAAGAGCTGGATGAAGAAAAATTACCAATATTACTTAATTTAAAATACCACGCAATTTCTGATGCGGAAACTATCCTTGGAGGAGTCGAAAAAATAAGAGCTACTTTTTTTAATTTTCAAAAGAATTTGTATGCTGCAACTGAAGAAGTTTAACTATCAAAACTTGATCTTTTGGCTAGGCTCAAGTCAAGTCCTCCGATGAAGGGTTTGACTTTATCTTTTTCCTCTGCCGAAATTAAAGCGTGATACTTTGAGAATATATACTTAAAAAAATTATTTTAAAAATTTAACTATCTTTAAACAAAATGCATAAAATAATGTTTGTATAATAGTTTTTCGATTGCTATAATAACCTAAATCATTTGATTATGTCAGAGAAAAAAAGAAGCGTTCTTCCGATTCATTTATTAGATAGGTATGGATTAAAGGGACCTTATTTAAACTATGATTCAACAAGTCATCTTCATGCAAAATATTTACAATACGTATTGAGACCTTTTGGCGTCTTTTTATCAAAATCATTTACTCATGCAAGAGTTCTTGATGTCGCTTCAGGAACAGGAGAAGTTGCAAAATACTGGTCCGGTTTGAAAAATCTTCAAATGGTCCAAACGGACCTCTCCAAATTTGCCTTGGACAGAAGTAAAGGACAACAGCGGGTCAGAGCTTTAGCCCAAGAATTACCTTTTAAAAACGCATCTTTTGATGTAATTCATATGAAAGATGCCCTATTGCATATTGAAGATCAAAGTGAGTTGTTGGCTGAGTTTCAAAGAATATTAAAACCCAATGGCTATTTATTATTAACATCATTTGAATATTTAAAAAAGAATTTTGGTTTAATATTAAAATCATTTCCGATGATTTCTACCCTCTTGCCATATATAAATAAAAAGCAATTTATTTCCTGGGCTTCTTTTTTTGAAAAACTAAAAATTTTTGATATGACTCCGCCGTTTTTTCCTGTATCAGAAAAAACTATAACTAAGTTAGCAAGTGAAACAGGTTTTAAAATAGTAACAAATAATCATTGGACCACAAACTGGGAAAACCCCGATTGGACATTGTTTCCAGAAAAAAGGTTTAGTATATTATTTCAAAAAACTTCTTAGTTTAAGATTTGTAATTTTTAAAATTTGATCTTTCGGCTTGGCTCAAGACAACTCTTCTGATACAGGGTTTTATAAGGGGCAATTCGGCATCTGTTTGACTTTATCTTTTTGCTGTACGATAATTGAAGCGTGGTAGATAAAAAAGACGAAGTTTTAAAAAAATTAGAAGGAATTGATAAAAGACTTAAAGAGCTGGAAAATGATTTTTATAATTTAGATGACTATCTCCCCAATCACTCCCTCATCAATAAATCAATTCAATTCATCGAAAAGAAGGGCAAAGTGAGCAGGCATGAATTAAAGAAAAGATTCAGCATCAGCGATTTCAGAGCGATACAGCTTTTTAAGCTTTTGACAGAACAGGGGTTTTTAAAAAAAGAGAGTGAAAAGGATGAGGAAAGGTCAGTAAATCCTGAAGCATTTTATGAGTATGTTGAGCCGGTACTGTCGTACAACAGGCAAGATTTATTTAAGCGGGCAGTTGAGATCGTAAAAGATCAGGAAAAAGTCAGCACTGCCCTCCTCCAAAGAAGATTATCAATCGGTTATGCTAGCGCGGCGCGTATGCTTGATCAAATGGAAGCAAAAGGGATTTTTGGACCAGCTGAAGGATCCAAGCCCAGAGATGTTTTGAAAAATAAGGATAAATAATAAGATCCCCTTTCAGAAGTAGAAAATTTATTTAGAGTTTGATATTAATTTGTTTCGTGGTTGTATGTGTATAGTCATATACAACTTTTATTTTTTTGCCAAGATCTGTTTTTTTCACTTCATCAATTGCTAGAAAAATTCTTCGACGGTTTTCTTCCCAGTCAATTTTCTCAGTGCTATCTAATCCTCCACTGTGGCCGATAAATATTGAAACCAGTCCGCCCGGCCGGGTTACTCTGATCATTTCCTTGACAGCATTTTTCGAATCTATGGCAGTATCGGCATACCAGCCGACCGCTCTCATGGAAAACGTTAAGTCAAAAATACTATCTAGAAACGGTAGATCTTCAGCGTAACCAGGTATTGTCCGTCCCGGAAGACCTGGAAAAAAATTAAGCAATGGGTCAATGCCATAAGCATTTGGTATGCGCCCGACTGGTGTAGTGATCACATCTCGCTGTAAAACGTTATGTCCACAGGAAACATCAAGGACCATCTTTTTGTCACTTTTCCATCCTTGAATCACACTCGGGTCAAAGCGATCGGTGGTGGCTAAGGCCGATGTTTTGTATAGATGACCTAGATCAGGATTTGGATAAAGTATTTTTTCTGCATGTGGACTCCACTTTGGGTCAATTAATTTACTAATGTCCGGATAATCAAACCATTCATTATGTGGCGGAAACGAAGTCTCATATCTACGTCCAGCCATGACTGCTACCATATCACGATAATCGTCGATTAAGTTTTTTGTCTGTTTACGAGTGAGGGGACGACATATACTATCTAACAATATTTGTTCATAAACTTCATTTTCTATCGGGAACGTTTGCTCCGATAATCCATCATTTGATCCGGGATAAAATTGCTCAAGCTCAGCCACATTAGTAAATGGAAAGCTGAGGACTTTTCCGAGATAATCCAGGTCAAATTGAGGATAAGTTGGGTCCACCACCAAACCCTCATTATTATTATCCATAATTTCAATAATGCTGTGGCTTTTATCATGTTTGAGATTTTTGTTGGTTTTAGGATCGCGTTTCACTGTAAAGTCGACACAAAAAATGTCTACATTATGACCATGTGTGGCTATAGTTAGGCCGTGCGCCAAAGCGAGCGTTGTAAGCTCGCACATATTTCTACCGGTAAACTTTGATTGACCATCTATGGTTTCAAGTCCAAGAGCATCAAACCAACGAGTGGAAAATTTTGTTAACTTATCGATAAATTTTGGTGCGCGTTTTTGAATATAAGATTCAATCTCATTATTAAGATAGGTTTTGAATTCACCACTTCCACTTTGGTGACGTTTTCTTTTTTCCGGTCCCATGAGGATATTATATCATCATGACAATCTAAACATATTTATTTCATGACTGCTGATTAAACTCTTTTAATAAACGATAAAGTAATATTTTTATCTAAATTGTCGAAAAACTTATAGATTCATTGTCTTGCCTAAGAATATTTGATAAAATGAGTTACTTTTTGAGAAATATAGTTGGTCGCTTAGCTCAACGGTAGAGCGCTTCGTTTACATCGAAGATGTTGGGGGTTCAAATCCCTCAGCGACCACCACTTGAGTGGTAGAGCGCCCCGCCTTGGCTACGGCGAGATAAATCCACTTTAGGTCGACGAAGTTTTAGTGAATTCATCTATAATAATTTTATATGCTCTACGTTTACACTCTTCGATGTAAAGATAAATGAACTTATATTGGTTGCACTAATAATTTAAAAGACAGGTTACAAAGACATAATAATAGCCATATTGAAGCTACAAAAAATAGAATTCCTGTTAAACTTATTTCATATTTCGCATTTAATAGTGAAAGCATTGCCTTTAATTTTGAAAAATATCTTAAATCCGGTTCTGGTAGAGCTTTTATGAAGAAACATTTCTTCTGAAGAAATAAATGCTTCTAAATCTCACGAAAATGCAATTTTATATATCAGAAGTGGTAAAACTTAGACGATAATATATAATCAAAGTAGCAGTAAAAGATTCTAAAAAAATGAGTATTAACCAAAATTCGAAGTTCTGTTTAAATAAGAAAACTACTTTGATACTTGCCATGGTTATCGGTGCTTCTATATTTGCATTTTTTATTTCATATTCCTTAAGTTATATGCCTTCTCATACATTCTATTCAAAAGCCACATATAAGCCACCGAATAACTTTTTTTTATCATTTACTGCAATGGGTTTAGGTAATTATATTTCAGAAGTTGCCTTCGTTAGCAAATATAATTCACTTACAAAACTAATTGACGAAAATCCGGGAGATGTGACATTAAAAGAAGCATTTTCTGCATTTATTAATGGCAACATTGCGATCGCAGGGGCTTATTTACAAGGATCTCGATTGGCTTCTGATAATATGCGTCATTATATTTATGGAGACGGAAAAGATATAGACATATCTAATGCCTATAAAAAAATTGGAATCGATAATTACGGATCAATGGGAGAATTTATGACTTTTGAGATTAGTTTTGGTTTAAACAATAAAAAGAGTTTAACTACATTTTCCGCCATGGATGTGTCAGATATTGGCTTTACTTATAAGACAGCAAAGAAAATTTTATGGAATGATTTGGATGTATTAGTGGATTCACAAACGGCCGGTTTAGAAAATGCATTAGGTAGACATACGTTATCCTCTTCGTATGAAGTAATTACAGCTGGAGGTATTGTCTCGGACCAGGTAGCTACACAACATGTGCCACTGATGTACTTTTTGTTGAGTGATTTAAAAGAAGCTAATAATCCATATCATATCGAACAAATCACTGTTAAACCAAGGGTAGGAATCACTCTATATGATAGATATATGTTTAATAAAGAAAGATCAGGTGCCGGCGCATATACGGAGAGTAGTCAATTGAAGTACGTTATGGATATAATATCTAAAACTGTTGGTTTTGGGGAACTGTCAATATATATGGATAAGAAATCATTCGAGGAATTAAAAAACGGAGCAATCTCTTTACCTGCGACAGGTTTGAAAAAACTTGAAGATTTAAAAATCGCAAGTAGTTATTCAATAAATGGCAACTTCCCAACTAAAGATGTCGGAGTGTTTTCAATCTACCTTATTATTAGAGAATGACTTTAGATTTAAAATATTAACATCGCATCCACGTATTTCTGTAGCTATGATTCTGGACGCGCTTTCTCGTCTTCGACTCGTTCGCTTGCCAGAATGACGTTTTAATATAGTGACACTCACTTTATTTCATTTTCGGTTAAACCGCTTTCAGATGAAATTGCAAATTTATATTTGATCTTTCAGCGAGATAGCACTCCGTACGTTCATTTTTCTTTGCAAAATGAACTACGGTGTGTATATAATCAAGATATGATTTATTTTTCTGAGATCAATAGAAAAAAAGTAATCACTGAGGATGGTATTAAAGTTGGGCACCTTGAAGACTTCATTTTTCTAGTCACCGAAAATCCAATCGTTACAAAAATGGTTGTAAGAAACGATGCCGGTCAAAAACTAATTATTTCAACCGATTATCTTAAGAAAATAAACAGCGTGATTATGATTGAAAAAGAATACTTAACTTCCTATCTTGAAGAAAATGAGCTCTACCTAGTAAAAAATCTCCTTGATAAGCAGATAATTGATATCAAGGGAAATAAAATAGTCCGGGTTAATGACGTTGCAATTCACAGCCAAGAAAACTTGACCATCTCAGGGGTTGACGTTGGAGTCATGGGACTTTTTAGAAGGCTCCAAATTGGTGGCGATTTACCGTATAGAGTAGCCCGTTTTTTTAATATTAAATTAACTTCTGATTTCTTATCTTGGGCCGACATTCAGCCGCTTGAGCTAATACGAGGTCAAGTAAAGCTCAAAAAAAGAGAAGAAAAACTTGAAAAAATCCGACCTGAAGATCTGGCTGATTACCTTGAAAAAACAAATGTTATTAACGCCCGGAAGTTTTTGAAAATCCTTGATACACAAAAAGCTGCCGAGGTAATAAGTAACTTAAATATAAGCTACCAAACGTCGCTTTTCAAAAACTTTCATAATGATAAAGCGGCGAGACTGATCTCATATATTGATCCTGATGAGGCAGTCGACGTATTATTAACCCTTTCTCCAAAAAAAAGAGAAGATATCATTGCCCTTCTTGAGCAAAATATAAAAACGCAAATTTTGAAATTAATGACTTTTGCCAAAAATCCAATTGGCGGCTTAATAACAACGGAGTTTTTAACGGTTAGTTCAGAGGACACAGTCAGAGACACTATAAAAGCAATAAAAACTAAGACGGTGGATTTTTCATCCCTTGATTATATTTATGTAGTTAATAAAAAAAATGAAATGGTAGGCGTAATCAGCCAACACGAATTAATGCTTCAGAGCGAGGACACTCCGATATATAAATTCATGACTCAAAACGTCATCGTCGTTCACTTAACTACCCCTGTTGAAATAGCGGTGAAAAAAATGCTCAAATATAAATTGTACGCGCTTCCTCTTATTGATCAAAAAAAACAAATAGAAGGAATTATTACTCTAGATGATGTGAGCCAAACGATTTTAAAGAAATTCGATTAAATTTTTTATGAAAAAATTAATTGTTATTGCTGATTGGGCGGGAGACACCTTGCCTTGCCAAGAAATAAAAATAGCCGTTGAGGGATATCTTAAAAACGGATCATTATCCAATATAAGTTTTGTCGCTTCAACTCCATCAACAATTCACACTAGTTTTTTAATTTCACAGATTCTTGAAGATATAAATAGGTACGGCCAACCACTTGAGACAGTCGTTTTTCAAAATACCGATCCCCGGCTCCATACTAATCAAAGTGTAGTCAAAGCAGCCGGTGCAAAACCAATAATAGTTAGGACAGTTGGTGGAACTTATCTCCTTGGACCTAACGCGGGATTTAATTTTTCTATGATAAAAAATCAAATCGATGAGGTTTATGAATATAAAGGAATTAATGAAAAAGGGCAATTTCACTCAAGAGATTTATTTTCTAGAATTTCGGCTCATTTGATGGATTATATGGAAGATGAGCTTGAGCTTGAGGAAGTGAGCAGCGGCATAATACCTGACTTAGTCGGGCACTTTATTGGCCATATCGATAACTACGGAAATATAAAAACAACTATCACCGAAGAAAACTTTAAAGGCAAGCATGTGTACGGAGATCTCGTCAATGTAAAGATAAATAATATCCAAAAAGAAGCCAAATATACATCTAATTTATTTGGAGGAGTTCCTGGAGAATTGGTTATTTATCCGGGGTCTTCAGGTAAAAAAGAAAATAGATTTCTTGAAATCTCGATATGGAGACATTTTACTGAAGAAAAACCAACTACAGGTATAAATGAATTCAACTTCCCAAAAATAGGAAGCGAAATAACTCTGCTTTAATTTAAATTTAGTCTGATAAACGGGCTAGGAAAAGTTTAAGGTCTTTGCTTAATGAAAAGTTAAGACCTATTTTTTTCTTAAGAAAAAAATAAGAAAGGAGGTGATCCAACCGCTCCTTCCAGAACGGTTACCTTGTTACGACTTAACCCCCATTCCGCGTTCATGAGGTCGGGTTGCAGACCTCAATCCCCACTGAGGGAAGATTTAAGGGATTTGCTCGACGTTACCGTCTGGCAATGCCCGTTGTTACTTCCCATTGTAACATGTGTGTAGCCCAGGGTATAAGGACCATGCTGACTTGACGTCTGCCCCTCCTTCCTCCCCGACTAAAAGTCAGGGCAGTCTCTCGTGATAGATTTAACACAAGATGGGGGTTGCGCTCGTTGTCCCACTTAAGGGCACTCCTCACGGAACGAGCTGACGACAGCCATGCAGCACCTGTAGCGATGTCCTTGCGGAAAGCCCGATTTCGCGGGCGATCATCGTTATGTCAAACCCTGGTGAGGTTCTTCGGTTCGTTTCGAATTGAACCACATGTTCCACTGGTTGTGTGCCTCCCCGCCAATTCCTTTGAGTTTCAACCTTGGCTTCGCTCCCCTAGCTTTCGTGTCTCAGTGTCAGTTATCTTCCAGAGATTCGCTTTCGCCACTGGTGTTCCCCAGGGTATCAACGCATTTCACTACTCCTCCCTGAGTTCCAATCTCCCTAAAGAAAACTCTATTCTGTTAGTATTTTGCCCCTGTCTACGGTTAGGCCGTAGAATTTGAAACAAAACTTAACAGAACACCTACACTACTTTTTACACCCAGTAAAACCGGATAATGTTCGGGGCCCACGTATTACCGACGCTTCTGGCACGCAGTTAGCGGCCCCTTTCTAGTAAGGTACCGTCAATCCCGACAAAGTCGGGACTTCTTCCCTTACCACAGTAGTTTACGCTCGTTAGAACTTAATCCTACACGCGGCGTCGCGCGGTCAGGCTTTCGCCCATTGCCGACTATTCCTGATTGCTGCCTCCCGTAGGAGTGGGGGCCGTGTCTCAGTCCCCCTCTGGCTGTCCATCCTCTAAGACCAGCTACTCGTCATAGGCTTGGTAGGCCGTTACCCTACCAACAACCTGATAAGCCACAGGCACATCCCAAAACGTACAGTTACGTACTTTACCCG